>NZ_JBFLKT010000259.1:0-3641 GCF_040883305.1 Lutibacter sp. | reverse complement strand
TTTGAAAAAGAATGTGAATATTTCTAACATCAGAAAAATAAAACTGTAAATTTTAAAATCGTATTTATTTAGAAACTTTTAAGTTGAAATAAGTATCCTAAAAATCAATATCTTAAAAAATCAATTTTTTAAAATAAGTATAATATCTTTGTATTAATTAAAACGCTTGAAATAAGCTATACTGACATGGTTTATACAAACCAAAAAATTATTTGCAAATTTCAATAACAATTCAAAACAATAAATAAAATTAGATGAAAATTATTATTGCAGGTGCTGGAGATGTTGGTTTTCATTTAGCTAAACTGCTCTCATTTGAGTCTCAAGATATATATTTAATTGATACAGACTCTGAAAAATTAGAGTATGCAAGCAGCCATATAGATGTTATTACCAAAAAAGGCGATGCCACCTCAATTAAACTGTTAAAAGAAGTAAATATTCATAAAGCAGATATTTTTTTAGCAGTAACTGAATCTCAAAACACAAATTTTACAATTGCTGTTTTAGCAAAAAAATTGGGTGCAAAAAAAACAATTGCAAGAATTTCCAACCACGAGTTTACTCAAAATTCTGAAATAGACTTCACAGAAATAGGCATAGATAATATGATTTCTCCGGGAGAATTAGCTGCTGACGAAATTAAAATGCTTTTGAGCCAATCTGCTTTTAACGATACCATTCAATTTGAAAATGGAACTTTAAACATTTTAGGTAGCACATTAGATTACGGATCTCCTTTAATTGGCTTAACCGTTAAACAAGCTCGAGAAAAATTTAACGAAATAGATTTTATTACAATTGCAATAAAGCCTGAAAATAGTAACGAAACAATTATCCCTAGAGGAAATACGGTTTATGGTTCAGATGATCAAATATATTTTTCAACACCAAAAGAAAGTATAAAACAACTTTATAAATTAATGGGTAAAACCCAATTTGGAGTAAAAAATGTTATGATTTTAGGAGGTGGAAAAATTGGTGTAAAAGCTGCTAGAAACCTTTGCGATAATAAGTTTAACATAAAATTACTTGAAATTGATAAAGGACGCGCAAAAGAAATTGCCGAAAAATTGCCTAATGCACTTGTTATTAAAGGAGATGGGCGAAATGTTGAATTATTAGAAGAAGAAAGCATTTCAGATATGGATGCTTTTATTGCGGTTACTGGTAATTCTGAAACAAATATAATGTCTTGTTTAGTTGCCAAATCTAAAGGAGTTAAAAAAACAATTGCCTTGGTTGAAAATATGGATTATATAAACATATCTCAGACAATAGGAATTGACACATTAATTAATAAAAAATTATTGGCTGCCAGTGCTATTTTCAAACATGTTAGAAAAGGAGATGTTTTAAAATTAGCCAACCTTCATAATGTTGATGCTGAAGTGTTAGAATTTAGAGTGAAAGAAAACTCAGCTGTTACTAAAAAATTAGTTAAAAACATTAATTTAACAAAAAATGCCGTTTTTGGTGGTGTGATTAGAAATGGAATTGCCCACATGACGTTTGGCGATTTTCAAATATTAGCAGGAGATAAAGCCGTAGTATTTTGTTTGCCAGAAGCTATTCATAAAGTTGAAAAATTGTTTAACTAAAAACATGAAAAACCTCAACGTTAGAATTATTATTAGCTTTTTAGGATTAACCTCTATGTTAAATGGAGTTTTTATGCTTCTTGCTTTCCCTTTTAGCGTTTATTATAATGAACCTGAAAAATGGGGAATTTTAGAAGCTGGGATTACAACTATTGCAATTGGTTTTATTTTATGGTTTTTTAATAGAAATGCAACTAAAAACCTTGGAAAAAAAGAAGGATATTTAATTGTTACACTAGGATGGCTAATGCTCTCCTTTACTGGAACGTTACCTTATGTTTATACTGACACCATCTCAGTATTTACAGATGCATTCTTCGAAACTATTTCTGGATATTCAACTACAGGTTCATCCATATTAACAGATATTGAATCTATGCCAAAAGGAATCCTATTTTGGCGAAGTGCAACACATTGGATTGGAGGAATGGGGATTATTGTACTTACTGTAGCTATATTACCTTTATTAGGAATTGGTGGAATGCAGCTTTTTATGGCTGAAGCTCCTGGGCCATCTGCCGATAAAATGCACCCAAGAATTACAGAGACTGCAAAAAGACTTTGGCTTATTTATTTTGGATTGACATTTACAGAGTTTTTTCTTTTAAAATTTGCTGGAATGACTTGGTTTGATGCCATAAATCATGCAATGGCTACAATGAGTACCGGTGGTTTTTCAACTAAAAATTCGAGTATTGCGCATTACAATGATTTTCCAATAATTCAATATATAATTATTGTTTTTATGTTTATTGCTGGAGCCAATTTTGTATTAACATATTTTGCGTTAAAAGGAAAAATAAGAAAAGTTTTTAATAGTGAAGAATTTAAATATTACTTTTTTGGAACTATAGGAGTTACTCTTTTAATTACTTTTTTAATAATAAATTTTCAAGATTCTAATTTAGTTAGCACCTTAAGTCATCCAAAAGTTTGGGGGGCAAATGAAAGTGCCTTTAGACACGCAGCATTTTCAGTAGTATCAGTTTTAACTACAACTGGATTTGTATCCGCAGATTTTACAATGTGGAGTTTTATGATAACAGCAATAATATTTTCATTATTTTTTATTGGAGGTTCTGCAGGGTCAACAAGTGGTGGTGTTAAAATTGTTCGACATATTATAATGATAAAAAGTAGTTTTTATGAGTTTAAAAAATTATTACATCCCAATGCTATAATCCCCGTTAGGTATGATGGTGGCAGTGTTCCAAAAACCATTATTTATAACATTTTGTCATTTTTTATACTATATATGCTCATCTTTATAGTAAGTTCTGTATTATTAACTTTTTTTGGATTAGACTTTATTTCAGCTATTGGAGCAACCGCTTCCTCTTTAGGTAATATTGGCCCAGCTATTGGCTCGGTAAGTCCTGTTGATAATTTTGCTCACTTAAGTGTACCTGCTAAATGGTTTTGCTCCTTTTTAATGCTAATTGGCAGATTAGAATTATTTACTGTATTAATTCTATTAACACCTTTCTTCTGGAAGAAAATTTAGTTAAAATAAATTTATTTTAATAAAGGGCAGCCACATTTTCGACAAACATTTTCACTTATTTCGTGCATAAAAGAACAAGCATTACAAAAAATTATGTCATCTTTAGATTTGTCAAATTTTTCAATGGTTTTTAATTTGCCGTGGTACTTTACTTTTTCTCCTATTTTGTAATAATCGTATACGGTTGCATCGTCTTCAGAAACTTTTTCATGTCTTTTACCGAGTTTATCTTCAAAGTAAACAACAAACTCAGTACAATTTTTCTTTTTAATTATTTTTTTTTCAACTACTTCACCTTCCCAACTCGGTTTTTCTTTTAATGAAAATACCGAATAAATTCCTATCAGCAAGAACATTCCACCAATAGTAAAACCAATATACAAGGCTTCTGGATTATCCATTTCATTACTAAAAACACCATACAAATAAAAACCAATAACTGCAATAAATGCTAAAGCAAAAGCAAATTGATATCTATAATTTTTAGTGTTTTGTTTATATTTTGCAAATGCTGGATCGTTTATTTTTGAAGAGTA
>NZ_JBFLKT010000018.1:0-2560 GCF_040883305.1 Lutibacter sp. | reverse complement strand
AGAGTTGCTATAAATTACAAAAATAATAATGAAGATGGTATTTATTTAAAAGAAATAATGGGTGTTATAAATAACAAAAATTAACCGTTTTTCATAAGTTCAAAAGAGATTACAAAAGCTATTACTGAAACAATAATACCTACCATAAAAATGGTATATGCAATTCTTAAAAGTTTGTATTTCTTTTCTAAAACCAACCCTAAAAAATACAAGTCTTTCATTAAAGATTTGTATAAATAATCGCGATCTTTCATTATTTCTTGCATTCCGTCTTGAAAATCTTCTAAAGGCATTTTATGAAAATTTCCAAAAAACAATAAATTAACCTTTTTTTGAATTACATCCTCCTTTGTAAACTTTCCAGAAGTTACTTTTGGTCTGGTAGATAAAATACTGAATACCATAGTAACAACAGTTATAAAAAGAAAAAACAATGTTGGATATATTAAATAATAATTACTGGGATTGTCTAATTTTGGAAACAGACTTGAAAGTGCTATTGACAAAATAATTGCACTCACAGATAATAAAATATTTGCTTTTGTATCTGCAATATCACTTAATTTTAAATGATTTCTAAGCGTAACTCTAAACATGGTTTCAATTCCTCTTTCAGGTCTATCCGCTTTTTCTTGTTTTCTTTTTAAGTCTGCTTTTTTTAAGCGCTGTTTTTCTTCGAGTTCAACTTTTTTTGCAATCGCTTTCTTTACATCTTTTTTAGCTCTTAACCAATTTTGTGTTTTTTGATTATTTAGTTTTTTAAAAGCATAATCTGTAAAATAGCTATGATTCCCAATAAACATTTCATTCTGCTCAATCCATTCAATATCCTTATAATATTTATTATTGCAACCTTCCCATTCGCTTCGCAATAAATTAGATTTCTCTTTAAAACTCTCAGTTCCTAAATGGTATAAATCTGCATCGCAAATTATTTTCTCCAACAGAGTTGTTGGTTTCTGAGGCACTTTTGTTGCATCTATAATTTTACAAATGGTTGCTATTAAATCTTCAGGATAATTAATCTTTTTTAAGTAGTTTGCTGCAATTATTTTACTACTTTCTTCGTGGTTTTCTATACTTTTTATAAAACCAACATCATGAAACCACGCTGCTAGTAATAAAACTTCTAAATCTTTTTCTGAAATATTTTCCGCTTGCCCAATCTCATAGGCCGCATTCACCACATCTTCGGTGTGTGAAAAATTATGATATACAATTTGTGGTGAAAGTTTATTTTTGAAATTTTCTAATATAAATTCTCTTACCTCAATAAATAATTTGCTGTTTAACATCTGTAAAACTATTTTATTCAAAAATACATGTTTTTTTGTACATTTAGAGCTTATTGACAATACCTTATATGAAACGCGTAGGTTGAATTGTTTATTACCTTAAATTACAACAAATAGTGGCTATAATGCTTGTGCTGAGCCTAATCTAAGTATTACCGATAAAAAAAAGTAACATAGACACATGAAACACGTTTTTTTGAAATTTCTTAAATTCATACTTTTACTGTTAACCACCTACAGCTGTGCAACATACAATATAAACTACAAAAAAGGCGAGGCAAACTGGAGAGCAGATTTCGAAAAATCTGATACCGAAATTGAGCACACTTTCTATTTAATTGGCGATGCTGGAAATGCTAACTTCAACGAATCTTTAACTCATTTAGAACTTTTAAAAAAAGAATTAAAAAAGGCTTCAAAAAATTCAACTGTTTTATTTTTAGGTGATAATATTTATGAAAAAGGAATGCCAAAAAAAGAGCATCCTAACCGAAAACGAGCAGAGCTTAGATTAAATGCACAAATAGCAATTGTTGAAGATTTTAAAGGAACTACTATTTTTATCCCAGGGAATCACGATTACTATTCAAATGGAATAAAAGGTTTAAAGCGCCAGCAAGATTATATTAATAAAAAATTAGGAAAAGATTCATTTCTTCCTAAAAATGGATGTCCGCTTGAAAAAATTAATATTTCAGATGATACTATTTTATTGATTGTAGATACGCAATGGTATTTAGAAGATTGGAATAAAAACCCAACAATGAACGATGATTGTGAACTAAAAACCAGAGATAAATTCTTTGATGAATTTGAAGGTTTGATTAAAAAAAATGCAGACAAAACTGTGTTGATAGCCTTACATCATCCAATGTTTTCAAATGGAAATCACGGCGGACAATCTTCATTTAAACAACAATTTTATCCTTTTCACACTAAAATTCCATTACCAATTATTGGAACTATTGCAAATGTATTGAGAAAAACAAGTGGTATTTCGCCTCAAGATATGAACAATCCTTTCTATTTAGAACTGAAAAAAAGAATTGTTACCATTTCACAAAAAGCACCAAAAGCTATATTTATTTCAGGACACGAGCATAATTTACAATACATAGTAAAAGACAATAAACCTCAAATTGTTAGTGGTGCTGGTTCAAAAATAAATCCGGTGAGAACAATTAATGGTAGCAAATTTTCTTATGGCGGTTTGGGATATGCCAAAGTTGAAGTTTATAAAAATGGGGCTTCACAAGTTTTTTTCT
>NZ_JBFLKT010000258.1:0-5962 GCF_040883305.1 Lutibacter sp. | reverse complement strand
TTAATGAATTAAATAACAAAGCTACACAGCAAGAAATAAAAAAAGAATTTCCTAAAAAAAGTATTCATAGAAGAAATAACGGTTACCCAATTGATGAGCTTTTAAATTATAAAGGTTTTGGCGGTACAGACAAAACCATAAATTTAGCAACATTATTAACAGGAAGCGAAGGTACATTAACATTTACAACTGAAATCACATTACAATTAGATACGGTTCCTCCTTCAAAAAATATAATGGTGGCAGCTCATTTCAATAGCATTCAAGAAAGTATGGAAGCTGTTGTAATTGCAATGAAGCACAATTTATTCACCTGTGAATTAATGGATAAAACCATTTTAGATTGTACTAAAAATAACAGAGAACAATTAAAAAACAGGTTTTTTGTTGAAAGTGATCCAAAAGCAATATTAATGCTCGAAATCTGTACAGATTCAGAAACTGAATCCAACAAATTAGCTGATGATTTAATTGAAGATTTACAATCAAAAAATTTAGGTTTTGCATTTCCTAAATTAGCAAATACCGATATCGATAAAGCTGTAAACTTACGTAAAGCTGGTTTGGGTTTATTAGGTAATATAGTGGGCGATAATAAAGCTGTAGCTTGCATTGAAGATACTGCTGTAAAATTAAAAGACCTGCCAAATTATATTGCTGAATTTACTAAAATGATGAAAGATTTTGGACAGGAAGCTGTTTATTATGCACATGCAGGTGCTGGAGAACTGCATTTACGTCCAATCTTAAATTTAAAAAAACAAGAAGATGTAGTTTTATTTAGAGAAATTACAACTAAAACAGCAGCATTAGTAAAAAAATATGGTGGTTCATTTAGTGGAGAACATGGTGATGGTATTGTAAGAGCTGAATTTATTCCACTAATGATTGGCTCTAAAAATTACGAACTCTTAAAACGCATAAAACACACTTTCGACCCAAACAACATATTTAATAAAGGGAAAATTGTAGATCCTTTTCCTATGGATAAAAATTTGCGTTATGTTATTAATAGAAAAGAACCTAAAATTGAAACCATACAAGATTTTTCTGATAGTTTAGGTATTTTAAGAGCCGCAGAAAAATGTAATGGATCTGGTGATTGTAGAAAACTTCCAGAAGCTGGAGGAACTATGTGTCCTAGTTACCGAGCAACACGTAACGAAAAAGACACCACACGAGCTAGAGCAAATACACTTCGTGAATTTTTAACAAATTCCGACCAACAAAATAAATTTAATCATAAAGAATTATACGATGTTTTTGACCTATGTTTAAGCTGCAAAGCATGTGCAAGTGAATGTCCAAGTAATGTGGACATAGCAGCTCTAAAAGCTGAATTTCTACATCAATATTATAAAGAAAATGGTGTTCCTTTTAGAACCAAAATGTTTGCAGAAAATGTAAAATGGAATAAGTTAGGGAGCCTCACTCCTACTATTACTAACTTAGTTTTAAACACAAAACTTACAAAAAAAATAATGGGAATTGCTTCAGAAAGAAGCATTCCAAAATTAGCAAAAACAACGGTTTATAGCTGGTACAAAAAGCATAAAAAAAGGCTTTTAGCGCAACCCACAAAATTTAGTGAGTTATACTTATTTGTTGATGAATTCTCCAACTATTACGATGCAAACATTGGTATTGATACTATTGAATTATTAACAAAACTTGGTTATAAAGTAATTATTACAAAACACGAAGAAAGCGGTAGGAGTTTTATTTCAAAAGGTATTTTAGATAAAGCTAAAGAAAAAGCTGATTTTAATGTAGAATTTTTTAAAAATAGCATTTCCAAAGAAACACCTTTAGTTGGCATGGAACCTTCTGCAATTTTAACTTTTAGAGATGAGTATTTAAGGTTAGCAGATGATAAAGTAGCTGCTAAAAAAATTTCTAAGCACACTTTTACTATTGAAGAATTTATTAAACAAGAATTTGAAAAAGGTAATATTAATGCAAACAGTTTTACAACAAAAAAAGCAACATTAAAAATACACGGTCACTGTCAACAAAAATCTTTAAGTAGCACCGAACCTACATTTAGAATGTTGTCAATTCCTAAAAACTATAATGTAACCATTATAAATTCTGGCTGTTGCGGGATGGCAGGCTCTTTTGGATACGAAAAAGAACATTATAAAATAAGTATGCAGGTTGGGGAAGATACATTGTTTCCTAAAATTAGAAACACGGATAAAAACACAGTAATTGTAGCCTCCGGTACAAGTTGTAGGCACCAAATTAAAGATGGAACTCAGGTAATTTCTAAACATCCAATAACAATTTTAAAAGAGGCATTGCTGTAATGAAACTAATTACGCACACATATAATTTAAAATTAAAACACCCATTTACAATATCTAGAGGAACAAGAACCGAAATTTCTTCAATAATTGTAGAACTTAATCACAATGGTATTTCAGGATTTGGAGAAGCAACTGCTAACCCATATTACAATACAACAACTGAACAATTTAAAGCCGAATTATTAGAAAAACATACTATTATAGAAAATTTTTCAGATAAAACTCCTGAAGAATTTTGGAGCTATTTATTTCAATATTTTAAAAATAATATGTTCTTATTGTGTGCTATTGATGAAGCCTACACTGATTTATACACACGTTTAAAAAAACTTAAGTTGTATCAATATTGGAATTTTAACCTTGAAAACATTCCTAAAACTAATTATACAATTGGCATCGACTCCATTGAAAATATGGTTTTAAAAATGAAAGAAAAACCTTGGCCTATTTATAAAATTAAATTAGGAACCAAAGATGATATTCAAATTGTTACGGAATTAAGAAAAAATTCAAATTCAATATTTAGAATTGACGCTAATTGTGGGTGGAATCCAACAGAAACTATCAAAAACTCTATAGAATTAAAAAAATTAGGTGTAGAGTTTATAGAGCAACCACTCCCAGCAAATAATTGGAGTGGCTCAAAAGTAGTATATGAAAATTCACATTTACCAGTTATTGCAGATGAAAGTTGTATTGTTGAAAGTGATGTAAAAAAATGCCATAATCATTTTCATGGAGTAAATATAAAATTAATGAAATGTGGAGGTTTAACACCTGCAAAAAGAATGCTAACAAAAGCTAAATCTTTAGGCCTAAAAACCATGGTTGGCTGTATGACAGAATCTTCCGTTGGTATTTCTGCAATTGCACATTTAACTCCTATTTTAGATTATGTAGATATGGATGGTGCTTTATTATTAAAAAATGATATTGCTAAAGGAGTTACATTACATAATGGAACTATTAAATTTTCAAAATTAAACGGAACTGGTGTTCTGTTAAACGTATAAAACCTATGTTAAAATGAAAAAAATATTAATTGCAAGCCTATTCTTATTGCTAACTAAAAGTTACGGACAACAAATTGATCCTTTGGTAACTTATGATATTGAAAACCAAGATAAATGGGTTGAAAATATAATGAATAAGTTAACTTTAGATGAAAAGATTGGCCAACTATTTATGATTCAAGCCTATTCAAATAAAGATAGAAAACACAAAGCTTACATAAAAAGAATGATTAAAAAGTACGATGTTGGTGGATTAATCTTTATGCAAGGAACTCCCGAAAAACAAGCCGAATTAACAAATAGTTTTCAGTCCACTTCTAAAATTCCTTTATTAATTGGTTTTGATGGAGAATGGGGCCTAAACATGCGATTGCAAAACTCGTTTCGTTACCCTTGGAATATGACACTTGGAGCTGTTCAAAACAATAAATTAATAGAACAATTTGGTGAGCAATTAGGTGAACACTGTAAAAGAATTGGAATTCATATAAATTTTGCTCCTGTAGTTGATATTAACACAAATCCTGAAAATCCAATTATAGGAAATCGCTCTTTTGGTGAAAACAAACACAATGTTACAAATAAGGCAATTGCATTTACTAATGGAATGCAACGTGTAGGAGTTTTAGCAAATGCTAAACATTTTCCTGGTCACGGAGATACTTCAACTGACTCACATAAAACACTTCCTTTTTTAGATTTCAGCATAGAAAGACTAGATTCACTTGAATTATTTCCTTATAAAGAATTATTTAAAACCAATTTAGCTAGTGTAATGGTGGCACATTTAAATGTACCTGCATTAGAAACTAAACCAGGTGTTCCAACATCTATCTCCTATAAAGTTATAACAGAACTTTTAAAAGAAAAAATGGGATTTAATGGATTAATTTTTACCGATGCATTAAATATGAAAGGTGCCGCAAATTATGCAAAACCTGGAGACATTGATTTGGCCGCTTTTTTAGCTGGAAATGACATGTTATTAATTCCTGAAGATGTAAAAGCCGCAGTAAAAAAATTAAAATCAGGAATTAAAAATAATCTTTTTACTGAAGAACGCCTTAACGAGTCTGTAAGAAAGATCTTAAAGGCTAAGTATTGGGCTGGTTTAAACAATTTTCAAACTTTAAAAGAAACAGGTATTCAAGAAGATATTATTACTCCAAAAGACAAAGTATTATATAATACTTTAATGAAAGAAGCAATAACACTTGTTCAAAATAAAAAAGCTATTTTACCTATTAAAGATTTGGCTAGCACAAAAATTGCTTATGTTAAACTAGGGGATTCAGATAATTTCGATTTTACAAATACCCTGAAAAAATACACACAAGTTGACATAATTTCTGAAGATAATTTAACCGAATTACTTAAAAAATTAGAGGCTTATAATACCGTAATTATTGGGTATCATAAATCTAACGAAAACCCTTGGAAAAGTTTTAAAATGAGTGAAAAAGAACTTACTTGGCTTCAAGAAATTTCTAAAAAAAATAACGTAATTTTTAACGTTTTTGCAAATCCTTACACACTTTTAGACATTAAAGATTTCAATCAAATAGAATCGGTTTTGGTTTCATATCAAAATAGTAAAGCATCACAAGAAATTTCAGCTCAAATAATTTTTGGGGCCCTAGAAGCTAAAGGAAAATTACCTGTTTCAATTCATAAAATATTTCCAGAAGGAACAGGAATAACTACTTCAAACTTAATGAGGTTATCTTATACGTTACCCGAAGAAATAGATATGGATAGTAAATTACTTTCAAAAATAGACTCTTTAACAACTATGGTAGTAGATTCTACAATGGCTCCTGGAGGCCAAGTATTGGTTGCTCGCTATGGAAAAGTTGTGTATCACAAAAGTTTCGGTTACCATACTTACGATAAAAAACAAAAAGTAAAATTAACCGATTTATACGATTTAGCTTCTGTTACAAAAATTTTAGGAGGACTTCCAATGATTATGAAAAGTGAAGAAATGGGGTTATTTAATTTAGAAACTAGTCTTGGTAAATTTTTACCTTATTTAAAAGGCTCTAATAAAGACACCATAACTATGAAAGAAGCCTTATCTCATGTTGGAAAAATAAAACCTTGGATTCCTTATTATTTAGAAACTGTTGATAGCATTTCAAAAATTCCATTTAGTAATTTATACAGAACTTCTAAAAGTAAAGAATTTCCTATTAAAGTAGCTGAAAACTTATATTTAATAAATTCATACACCGATTCTATTTATAAAAAAATTGCCGAAGTTCCACAACTTACCGAAGAAGGTTATAAGTACAGTGGCTTACTTTTTTATCTATTTAAAAAATATCTTAAAGATACGTTTCATAAAGAAATGGATGAATTAAACAATGAAAATTTCTATAAACCACTGGGTGCAGAAACTTTAATGTATAACCCATTAGACAAATTTAATGCAACTGAAATAGCTCCTACAGAGATTGATAATTATTACAGACACCAAACTTTAATAGGTAACGTACACGATATGGGAGCTGCAATGATGAACGGTGTAAGTGGAAATGCAGGATTGTTTTCAAATTCTAATGATGTTGCTAAAATTATGCAAATGTACTTGCAAAAAGGCTATTATGGAGGTAAAAGGTATTTTGAAAGTAAAACAAT
>NZ_JBFLKT010000257.1:0-9209 GCF_040883305.1 Lutibacter sp. | reverse complement strand
TGGGACGAATGTTTAGATACATTGTATTACTGGATTGATTGCGGAATTAAAGTATTTAGAGTGGATAATCCACATACAAAACCTTTTTATTTTTGGAATTGGATTATTTCAGAAGTAAAAGAGAAACATCCTGATGTATTATTTTTAGCAGAGGCGTTTACAGCTCCAAAAATAATGCAACAACTTGCAAAACAAGGTTATACACAGTCTTATACATATTTTACTTGGAGAAATAATAAACACGAATTAACAGAATATGTTGAGGAACTAACAAAAACGGATCAAAAAGAGTATATGAGACCTAATTTCTGGCCTAATACACCAGATATAAATCCATTTCATTTACAAGGAGCTAATGAGTCTAAATATATTCAACGCTATGTTTTAGCTGCAACATTAAGTTCTAATATTGGAATTTATGGACCTGTTTTTGAACAAATGATCGATGAACCAATAATTGGGAAAGAAGAATATTTAAATTCAGAGAAATTTCAAATTTGTGAGTATGATTGGTTTAAACAAAATAAATTGACATCTATAATTTCAAAAGTTAATAAAATTCGTAATAATCACAAAGCCTTGCAACAAACTAATAATATACGGTTTTGCACTATTAATAATGATAATTTAATTGCTTTTTATAAATGGGATGATGCCAAAGAAAACGAATTGTTAATTATTATTAGTTTAGATGAATATCATACGCAACAAGGTATGTTAAAACTACCATTGCATGAACTTGGAATAGGACATGGACATCACTTAAAAGTAACGGATTTAATTACCGAAATAACATATGATTGGCATGATGAATGGAATTTTATACAATTACAAACTTCAATACCATTTCATATATTCAAAATAACTAAATAAAAATAATATGTCTGAAAATGCTAAAGATTCTAAATTAGCTACCAAATATAATTTTGATGTTGCCTGGGAAGAACTGTTGGACAATAAAGATTTTTTAAAAGTATTTTTATCAGATGTACTTGAAAATTATATTGTTAAACAGCGCTGGTTTGGAGGAAAGGCTAGTAAAATTAAATATATAGAATTAGCTGAATACTTCAGAATTCAACAAAATAATGAAGTCTATTTCGGCTTGATTTTAGAAGTAGATTTTGTTGAAGCATTTTACCACCATTATTTTATTCCAATAGCATTTGTTTCTGATGAAAATTTTGCTAAAAAAGACAGAATTCTTCCTATAAGTATAAAAAATCAAGAAGGTTTTATTATTGATGCTGTTAACTTAGAAGCTTTTAGAAAACTTGTTTTTGAGCGAATTTCTAACGCAGAATTAATAGACAGAACAAAAGTTCAATATCATAAAAGTGAATTGTTTTCTAATATAGAATATTCATCATCTAAATTAATGGGGTTGGAGCAAAGTAACACTTCGTTAGTATTTAATGACAAATATGTTTTAAAATTTTTTCGTAGAATTTTTGCAAATAAAAATCCTGATTATGAAATGAATAGGTTTTTAACGGACAAGAAAGATTTTAAAAACACACCTCGCTATTTGGGTAGTATAAATTTTATAGATCAAGAAAATGAAGTTGTAACTATTGCTGTTATGCAAGAATTAGTGCCAAATGAAGGTGATGCCTGGGATGTTTTTTTAGTTGAAATTGATAAAGTTTTTGAAACTCTGGAAATTAAAAATATAGATGTCCATAATTTGCCTGAACCAGAACTTTATAAAAGTTTAAAAATACACGATATTCCTCATAGAATTATTGACTGGGTAGGATTAAACTTATTTTTGAAAATAAAAGTGTTAGCAAAGCGGACAGCCGAAATGCATATAAATTTAGGCTCAGAGTTTGAAGATACTGCCTTTACACCAACTCATTTTAATGGAGATTATGCTGTTTGGTTAAAAAATAGAATGATTTATCAATTTCAAAACAGGTTAAATAGTATTGAAAATAATTTGCATAAGCTAGATGAAAATAGTTTAGAAATGGCAAAAGATTTACTTAGTAAAAAAAGTTTAATACGAAGTAAATTTTTAAAATTTGATTGGACAAAATTAAAAGGAGAACGCATACGAGTTCACGGCGATTATCATTTAGGGCAAATTTTAGTTCAAAACGATGATTTTTACATTTTAGATTTTGAAGGAGAACCAGAAAGTACTATTAGAGACCGACAAGTAAAACAACCGCCAATGAAAGATGTCGCTGGGCTTTTTCGTTCTTTTCATTATGCAATCTATGCAACAATTTTCAACAATAAAGATAAGTTTAAACAACCTGAAAATGAGCTTTTTAAAGCAGCTGAATTATTATACGGTTATTTTACAGGTGTATTTTTGGGAACTTATATTAACACAGTAGAACAAGCTAATTTAAATATTGGCTATAGCCAAGAGCGTATTTTTATGCTAGAATATTGTTTATTAGAAAAAGCAATTTACGAATTAGGCTACGAATTAAATTCGCGCCCAAGTTGGGCAGTAATTCCTTTAAAAGGAATTTCAAACCTTATTAACAATTAATTTATGACACAAGTAAAATCATATAGTTTATTTACCGATTTTGATATTTCACTTTTTAAAGCAGGAAAACATTATCGTTTATACGAAAAATTCGGTTCACATATCACCACTTTAAATGGAGTGGAAGGTACCTATTTTGCTGTTTGGGCGCCAACAGCAAATCAGGTTTCGGTAATTGGGGATTTTAATCATTGGAAAGATGGAGAACATAAATTGAATGTTCGCTGGGATTCTTCAGGTATTTGGGAAGGTTTTATTCCTTTGGTAGAAAAAGGAATGACGTACAAATATAAAATCCATTCAAATAATAATGGATATGTTTCAGAAAAAGCAGATCCTTACGCCAGACGTTGCGAACATCCTCCAAAAACAGCTTCTATAGTTTGGGAAGATAATTACCAATGGAAAGATAAAAGTTGGTTAAAAACAAGAAAAGAACACAATGCATTAGACGCACCATATTCAGTTTATGAAGTACATTTAGGTTCTTGGAAAAGACACGCAACAGAAGATCGATTTTTATCGTATTTTGAACTTGCCGATGATTTAGTGAATTACGTAAAAGAAATGAATTTTACCCACGTAGAATTTATGCCAATTATGGAATTTCCATACGATCCATCTTGGGGATATCAAATAACAGGTTATTTTGCACCTACATCCCGTTTTGGATATCCAGACGAATTTAAATATTTAGTAGATAAACTACACGAAAGCGGCATAGGAATAATTTTAGATTGGGTGCCTTCACATTTTCCTGAAGATGCGCACGGTTTAGGTTATTTTGATGGATCAAATTTATATGAACATCCAGATAAACGAAAAGGATATCATCAAGATTGGAAAAGTTTAATATTTAATTATGAACGCAATGAAGTGCGTTCTTTTTTAATAAGTAATGCCATATTCTGGTTAGAACAATACCACGTAGATGGTTTAAGAGTTGATGCGGTTGCTTCTATGTTATTTTTAGATTATTCACGTGAAGATGGTGAATGGGAACCAAATATATATGGAGGAAATGAAAATTTAGCGGTTATTTCCTTCTTAAAAGAATTAAATGAAGAGGTTTATAAGTCGTTTCCAGATGTACAAACTATAGCTGAAGAATCTACAGCATTTCCAATGGTTTCTAAACCAACAGATATGGGTGGTTTAGGTTTTGGAATGAAATGGATGATGGGTTGGATGCACGATACGTTAGAATATTTTGGGAAAGATCCAATCTATAGAAAACACCATCAAAATGAGATTACTTTTAGTTTAGCGTATGCATTTACAGAAAATTTTATGTTACCTCTTTCACATGATGAAGTTGTATATGGTAAAAAATCTATTTTAGGAAGAATGCCAGGAGATGAATGGCAACGTTTTGCAAATCTTAGATTAATGTATGGTTATATGTTTACACACCCAGGTACAAAATTATTGTTTATGGGAAGTGAATTTGGTCAGCAACAAGAATGGAATTTTCAGGAAAGTTTAGATTGGCATATGTTAGAATACAAATCACATAAAGATGTACAAAATTATTATAAGGAATTAAATAAATTTTATAGATCCAGACCTGCTTTATTTGAAAAAGGTTTTAGCCAAGAAGGTTTTGAGTGGATTAGTTTAGAGGATGCTGAAAATTCGGTTATTTCTTATATCAGAAAAGGTAATAATGAAGCTGAAAATTTAGTAGTTGTCTGTAATTTTACTCCAAATATTTTAGAGAAATATAGAATTGGGCTTCCTTCAAAGGTAAAATTAAAAGAAGTTTTTAATAGTGATAGTAAAGACTTTGGAGGTAGTGGAATTAGAAATTCAAGAATGATAACTAGTAAAGCTGTTTCTTGGAACAATAAACCATATTCTGCTGAAATTAGGTTATCTCCCTTAGGAATTACAATTTTTGAGCTTAAATAGTATCAATTTCAATAATACATAAATTACACTGTTAATTTTTAATTTATTTAATAATTAAGGGTGTTTTTTTTGAATAAAAAACACGTCTAAATATTTAAAAATTAGTAGGTTTGCACAGCTAAAAAATGAATGTAAATATATGATCTTAAGTACAGAACTAGAATATAAAGGGAATTTATATCCTTCAAAAATAATTTTTTATAAAAAACATGTAAATATACTCTATTTTAAAAGTGAGAACAATGCAGTATTACAACTTACGGTTGAAAGAGATAGTGTTTTACGTTTTAGATATAGTACAACTGGTTTGTTTGAGAATGATTTTTCTTATGGAATAACTAAGTACGCAAGTAAAGGTTATAACCATTTAGAAATTACAGAAGACGATAAAAAATATATAATCACAACATCTAAATTAATTTGTCATATCTCCAAAACAGATATGAGAAAATCAATTTTTGATGCCAAAGATAAATCGTTAATTTTAGAAGATGAAATAGGCTTTCATTGGGAAGAAAGCTATCAGTTTGGTGGCGACATAGTAAAAATGTCTTTAGCTGCTCAGCAAGGTGAGAATTATTATGGATTAGGAGATAAACCTGTAGAAAATAATTTAAAAGGAAAGCGTTTTCAGAACTGGGTTACAGATTCCTATGCGTATGTAAGAGGTACAGATCCAATTTATAAAGCAATTCCATTTTATACAGCATTGCATAAAAATAAATCGTACGGAATCTTTTTTGACAATACATTCCGATCATTTTTTGATTTTTGTAAAGAAAAAAGAAATGTAACCAGTTTTTGGGCAGATGGAGGTGAAATGAACTATTACTTTATTTATGGTCCAGAAATGACTGATGTTGTTTCAAACTATACAGATTTAACTGGGAGACCGCAACATATGCCACCTTTATGGGCTTTAGGATATCACCAATGTAAATGGAGTTATTATCCAGAATCAAAAGTAAAAAAACTTGCAGCAAAATTTAGAGAGCTACAAATACCATGTGATGCCTTGTATTTAGATATTGATTATATGGAAGGTTTTAGATGTTTTACTTGGAATAAGGAATATTTTCCAGACCCAAAGAGAATGGTGAAAGAACTTGCTGATGATGGATTTAAAACAATCGCAATTATTGATCCAGGAATTAAAATTGATACTGAATATAGTGTTTTTAAAGAAGGTTTAGAAAATGATTATTTCTGTAAACGTGCAGATGGTCCATATATGAAAGGAAAAGTTTGGCCTGGAGAATGTTATTTTCCAGACTATACAAATCCAAAAGTTCGTGAGTGGTGGTCAGATCTATTTAAAGAATTAATTGAAGATATTGGTGTAAATGGTGTTTGGAATGATATGAACGAACCTGCAGTAATGGATGTTCCAGGTAAATCTTTTCCAGATGATGTGCGTCATGATTATGATGGAAATCAATGTAGCCATAGAAAAGCACATAATGTTTATGGAATGCAAATGGCACGTGCAACATACCACGGTTTAAAGAAATTTAGTTACCCTAAACGTCCGTTTGTAATTACAAGAGCTGCTTATTCCGGAACCCAACGCTATTCTTCTACTTGGACTGGAGATAATGTTGCAACTTGGGATCATTTATCTATTGCAAACCAACAAGCACAGCGTATGTGTATGTCTGGATTCTCATTTGTAGGATCAGATATTGGAGGTTTTGCAGAACAACCAACAGGAGAATTATTTGCACGTTGGATTCAATTAGGAGTTTTTCATCCATTTTGTAGGGTGCATTCTTCTGGAGATCACGGTGAGCAAGAGCCTTGGACGTTTGGTACAACAATAACCGATATAGTTAGAAAGTTTATAGAAATTAGATATCAATTATTACCTTATTTATATACCACCTTTTGGAAATATTCAAATGAAGGAATCCCAATCTTAAAATCATTAGTGTTATTTGATCAAAAAGATTCACATACACATTATAGAAATGATGAATTTATTTTTGGCGAAAAAATATTAATTTGTCCAATTTTAGAAGCAAATTCAAAAGGTAGACGTATGTATATTCCAAAAGGAAGGTGGTATAACTTCTGGGATAATACAATTATAACTGGAGGAGAAGAATTATGGGTGGATGCAGATATTGATAGTATGCCAATTTTTGTAAAAGAAGGGGCTATTATTCCTAAATATCCTATTCAGCAATATGTTGGCGAAAAAGTGATAGAACAATTAGAATTGGACGTATATTTCAAAGAAGGTAAAGAAACTTCTGAAGTTTACGAAGATGCACACGATGGTTACGATTATAAAAAAGGAAGATACAGTTTAAGAAATTTCAACCAAGTTGGAAAAAAACATTCCTTAACGCTTCAACAATTTAAATCTGGAAAATATATTACTAGTTACGATACTTTTAAAATTAATATTCATGGGTTACCATTTAAAATTACAAATATCGAGGTTGATAATGAAAAAATAGATATTTCTAATATTAACGGAAATGTTACTTTTGTTGTTACTAAAGAATTTAGAGAAATTTATATAACGAGTAAATAATTATAAAAAGAAGTAAAGAGACTGTTTGAAAAAGCAGTCTTTTTTATTTCAATTATGTATATTTGATTTATAATATCAACAAAATTTAAAAAATTAAACAGCATGAAACTTTTAGAAAATAAAACGGCTTTAATAACTGGAGCTACTAGAGGAATTGGAAAAGGAATTGCAGAAGTATTTGCAAAACAAGGAGCAAATGTAGCTTTTACATATAGCTCATCTGTTGATGCCGCAATAGCCTTAGAAAAGGAATTAGAATCTTATGGTATAAAAGCAAAAGGTTACCAGTCAAATGCTGCGAATTTTGATGCAGCGCAAGAATTAGCAGCCGAAGTTTTAAAAGAATTTGGAACTATAGATATATTAATAAATAACGCAGGAATTACAAAAGATAATTTATTAATGCGTATATCTGAAGATGATTTTGATAAAGTAATTGAAGTAAATTTAAAATCGGTTTTTAATTTAACAAAAGCCGTTATTAGACCAATGATGAAACAACGTGCAGGCTCAATTATTAATATGAGTTCTGTAGTTGGTTTAAAAGGAAATGCGGGTCAATCTAATTATGCAGCATCTAAAGCTGGTATTATAGGTTTTTCAAAATCTATTGCTTTAGAATTGGGTTCTCGTAATATTAGAAGTAACGTAATTGCACCGGGTTTTATCGAAACTGAAATGACAGCTAGTTTGCCAGAAGATACCGTTAAAGAATGGAGAAATTCGATTCCATTAAAAAGAGGTGGTACTCCAGAAGATATTGCAAATGCTTGTGTGTTTTTAGCTTCTGATATGAGTTCTTATATTACAGGACAAACATTAAGTGTTGATGGAGGAATGTTAACATAATTAAGTTAAAATAATTAAATTTTATTCAGAATAAAAGCAATTTATCTAAATGAAGACAGTCACTATTTTATTTATTATTTTAGCTGTTTTTGTTGCCTTATTTATAGCCTTTTTTCAATATATTTTTAAAAATAAAGAGAAAAGCCAATTAAATTATTGGCTTTCTTTTTTACGATTTTCTACAATTTTTGCACTTTTGCTATTAATTATTAATCCAACAATTAATAAAAAGAATAGTACTATAGTAAAGCCCAATTTATTGGTTGCAGTTGATAATTCAGTTTCCATAAAACACAGTTTACAAACTGAAAATGTTGAAAATTTAGTGCAACAATTAAAAAGTGATACTGAATTAAATTCTAAATTCGATATTAATTATTATGGTTTTGGAACAGGTTTATTCACGTTAGATTCTTTAAAATTTAATGAAAGTAATACCAATTTATCTAAACCTTTTTTAGAATTTTCTAACTTATATAAATCAGAAGATAACCCTGTTGTTTTAATAACTGATGGAAATCAGACTATTGGGCACGATGTTGAGTTTGTGAATTATAAAAGTCCTGTTTTTTCTTATATAGTAGGGGATACAACAACTTTTGAAGATATTGCAATCAGTAAATTAAACATCAATAAATATACTTATATCAATAATAAATTGCCAGTAGAATTATTTATTAATTACACAGGAAATAAAAGCATTTCAAAAAAGCTAACTGTTTTTGATAATAACACAAAGGTATATTCTAAAATAGTGGATTTTTCTTCAACTGAAAATGTACAAGAAATTTCTTTTTATTTAACAGCAACCTTTGCGGGAACACATTTTTATACTGCAACAATTGAAACTCTTGAAAATGAAAAAAACACAATAAATAATACTAAGAATTTTAGTATTAATGTTATAGAAGAAGCTTCGGAAATTTTAATATTAACTTCGGTAATTCATCCTGATTTGGGGATGTTTAAAAAATCTATTGAAAGTAATAAACAACGTTTTGTAACTATTAATACTGTTGAAAATTTTAAAGGTAATTTATCAGATTATCAATTGGTTATATTGTATCAACCAAACAATTTATTTAATACAATTTTCGCTGCTATTTCAGAAAAAAAATTAAATTATTTTATCGTTTCTGGATTGGCAACCGATTGGGGTTTTCTAAACAACAATCAAACCGATTTTAAAAAAAATGTACTTTCACAATCTGAAGAATACCATCCTGTTTTTAATTTAAATTATGGCAGTTTTATAAGTGCAAATATTGGTTTTTCTCGATTTGCACCTTTAGAAGATTATTTTGGTGAAATTAATTTTTCAATTCCAGTAAATACATTGTTATTTCAAAAAATTGGAACTATAGAAACGGAACAACCTTTATTAGCAACTTTTCAAAAAGG
>NZ_JBFLKT010000256.1:0-7718 GCF_040883305.1 Lutibacter sp. | reverse complement strand
TCAAAAGCTTGTGCAGCGCACAATAGTTCAATCGCCAATATTTTTTCTAAATTATTGAGAACTCTTAATGCTTTTCTTCCAGAAATTGAACCCATACTAACATGATCTTCTTGACCTAATGATGTTGGAATACTATCGGCACTTGCAGGAAAACACAAACCTTTATTTTCACTAACCAATGCTGCGGTTGTGTATTGTAAAATCATAAAGCCAGAATTTAAACCTGTATCTTTCAATAATAAACGTGGTGTACCATCGTATTTTCCTTCCAAAGAAAGATAGGTTCTTCTGTCTGAAATACTTCCTAATTCTGCGGCAGCCAAACAAGCATAATCCAACGGCATTGCTAAAGGTTGACCGTGAAAACTTCCACCGCTAATTATTAAATCTTCAGAAATTATAACAGGATTGTCGGTTACAGAATTCATTTCGGTTTCAACAACTTCTTTTAAATGTAACCAAGCGTTTCTGGAACTTCCGTGCACTTGCGGAATACAACGCATTGAATACGGATCTTGAACTTTTCCACAGTTTGTATGCGAATTTCCTATTTCAGAATCCTTTAAAAAAGTGCGCATTCTTGCAGCTACGTGAATGTTTCCTTTAAAAGGTCTTGTTTGATGTAATTCTTTATAAAATGGTGTTTGCGAACCCATTAAACCTTCAATCATTAAACTTCCAATTAAATCGGCATGCGACAAACATTTATACATTTTATCGACTACCATAACCGCGTGCGCTAAAATAAATTGCGTACCATTTATTAACGCTAAACCAGCTTTTGGATGCAGTTCAATTGGTTCTAAATTGAATTGTTTTAAAACTACTTTTGTTTCAACTAATTCATTTTTATAATACACTTTTCCTTCACCAATTAAAGGTAAAAACAAATGCGATAATGGACATAAATCTCCAGATGCACCAACAGAACCTTGTTCTGGCACCATTGGAATCACATCATTTTCAATATGCCATAAAATTCGATTTAAAACTTCCATTGATATCCCTGAGAATCCTTGAGACAACCCTTGAACTTTTAGAATAAGCATTAATTTTGCAATATCCTTGTCTATAGGATCTCCAACACCTACAGAATGACTTAACAATATTTTGCGTTGTAATTCGCTGGTATTATCTTTTGAAATTCGAGTATCGCACAAAGGTCCAAAACCTGTATTTATGCCATAAACGGCTTTGTCATTTTTTGCCGTTTTTAATACAATTTCATGACAAGCTTGAATTTTACTCAAAGCTTCATCCGTAATTTTAGCTTTAACCGTTCCATTTAATATTTGTAAAACTTTACCAACTGAAAGCTTATCTATTCCGTATTTAAACATCATAAGTCCTTGTTTTTAACAAATTTACTATTATATTTGATGCTTAACAATACCAATATTGTTTCATATTAATAACTATGAGTAATCAAATAGAATTAAGACATCTCAACTATTTTATGGTAGTTGCAGAGGAATTGCATTTTAGAAAGGCTGCTGAACGCTTATTTATTTCACAACCTGGACTAAGCAGACAAATTAAACAAATGGAAGTAGAGCTAGGAGTAAAGCTATTTGACCGAAATAATAGAAATGTTGTAATTACCAAAGCTGGTGCATATCTTTATAAAGAATTAATCGTATCACTTAAAGAATTAGAAACTATTTTAAACAACACCAAACGGTTAAATGATGGAATTGATGGTAACTTAAACTTTGGTTATGTAGGTTCGGCAATGCAGAATATAATACCGGAATTATTGATTGAAATCCGTTCTAGCTATCCAAATATCCATTTTAGTTTAAAAGAAATGGATAATCAAAAACAGGTGGAAAATTTACAAGTTCAAGAAATTGATTTGGGTTTTGTGCGCTTAGAAAGAGTTCCGAATGATTTAGAAATAATACCAATATTGGAAGATACGTTTTCATTGGTTTTACCAAATAATCATTGGTTAAATGAATCTAATTTTAAAAATATTTCACAATTAAAAAATGAGCCGTTTATTATGTTTGATGCTTCATATAGCCCGAATTACTATCAAAAAATAATGCAGATTTTTGATTATTATAACTTTTCACCTATAATTTCACACAAAACAGTGCATTCAACGTCTATTTATAAATTAGTTGAACATAATTTCGGTATCTCAATAGTTCCAACTGCTTTGCAAACTGGCTACACTAAAAATGTAAAGTTTATTGAATTGAAAAACATTCCTCAACGTACTATTTTATCTGCTGTTTGGAGTAAAAAAAACAGGAACCCTATTTTACCTAAAATACTAGAAATTGTTACTAAGCATCATAATATTTCAAAATAAATGAGGTCATCTAATTTATAAGCTGAAAATTAAAGTAGTTGGGTTTCACAAGAATATTTTTGTACTTTTATAAATACTAATTGTCTCTTTGCTCCAAATTAATTAAATATTATGGCTCTAAATAAAAGATATCTCATCATCTTCCTTGTTACTTTAAGTATACTACTTGTTCCATTTATAGCTATGCAATTATCAAATGAAGTGAACTGGGGTTTATTAGATTTTATAATTGGAGGAACATTATTACTTTGTACAGGATTTATAGTTGATTTTGTAATTAGAAAAGTGGCGAAAATTAATTTCAGAATTGCGATTATTGTAGCTCTTTTAATCTTATTATTTCTCATTTGGGCAGAACTTGCGGTTGGTATTTTGGGAACGCCATTTGAGGGTAGTTAATAATTAGTATTAAACAATTGAACCTAATAAAAGTTGTTTAGTACTTTATACTATTTCTTTTTTTAAGCATTTTTTATAAAAAATTGATAAGCAAGTATTATTTATGGATAAAATAAAGCAAGATTTCTAACAAATAATCATAGTGTTTCTATCTAAAAAAGGCGTACATTTATTAGCGTTTTTCACAACTTGAAAAACTGTTTTTTTAACAAAATAATGATTATTAAAATGAGAGATTTAGAGATATTAATGAACCCAAATAAACTGGTTAAGCACCTTAAAAAACCAGCAAATGAATTTACAAAATACGACATTATAAAATTTATTGACGATCATCATATAGAAATGCTGAATTTTAGATATGTTGGCGAAGATGGAAAATTAAAAACCTTGAATTTTGTAATTACAAGTAAGGATTATTTAGAATCTATTTTATCAACTGGTGAACGTGTTGATGGTTCAAGTTTATTCTCATATATACATGCCGATTTTAGTGATTTATATGTGATTCCTAGATTTAGAACTGCATTTGTTAATCCGTTTACCGAACACCCAACTCTAGACATTTTATGTTCTTTCTACACAAAAGATGGGCATCCTTTAGAAAGTGCTCCAGAATATATTTTAAAGAAAGCTTCAACAAAATTTACTGAAGACACTGGTTACAATTTTAAAGCAATGGGTGAATTGGAGTATTATTTAATTAGTGAGAAAAGCGATTTATATCCTTCCGAAGATCAAAAAGGATATCACGAAGCTTCACCTTTTACAAATTGGGAAAATTTAAGAACTGAAGCTTTATTAGTGATTGCTCAATGTGGAGGGAAAATTAAATATGGACATTCTGAAGTAGGAAATTTCAGTACAGATACTCATATGTACGAGCAAAATGAAATTGAATTTATTCCTGTTGATCCAGAAGAGGCTGTTGAACAACTCATTATTTCTAAATGGATACTTCGTATGCTTGGTAAAAAACACAATGTTGTTATTAGTTTTGCTCCAAAAATTACGGTTGGAAAAGCAGGAAGTGGTTTACACATTCATATGATGCTTGAAAAAGATGTTACAAACTATATTGCTGATGATGTTGGCTTAACAACTATTGCTAAAAAACTAATTGCTGGAGTTTTAGAACACTCACAATCTTTAACCGCTTTTGGTAATACAATTCCAACTTCGTATTTAAGATTGGTTCCACATCAAGAAGCACCAACAATGGTTTGTTGGGGAGATAGTAACCGATCGGTTCTTGTCAGAGTTCCTCTTGGTTGGATTGCAAAAACGAATATGATTAAAGATGCAAATCCACAAGAAAGAGGAAGTGTGCCATATATACCAGGAAAACAAACAGTTGAACTTAGATCACCTGATGGTTCAGCAGATTTATATCATTTAATGGCGGGTATTATTCTGGCTGCGAAAGATGGAATTTTAGATGAAGACGCATTAGAAAAAGCAAATAAAATGTATGTGAACTTCAATATTTTTGATGATAAACACAAAGACATATTTAATACTCTAAAAAGGCTGCCTACTTCTTGTTATGAGTCAGCGGAATGTTTAGAAAAAGACCGTAAATTCTATCAAAAAGATGGTGTTTTTCCTAAAGGAACAATTGATGGTTTTGTAAAGCGTTTAAAAGATTTTGATGATAAGAATATGAACGAACGCTTATTTAATAATCATGTTGAAATTAAAAAAATGGTAGATAATTATATCCATCATATGTAACATATTTTAAAAATTGGAATAAATTTTGCTTTCTTCAAATACATATATCTAAACATGTAAAATGAAGAAAGCATTTTTTATTCTAATAATTCTATTTTGTAATTTAATAGTTGCACAAGATGTCCAGAACATTACGTTGTCAGATGCAGCATTAACCTTAACAAAGCAGCAAGTAACATACGATTCGAGTTATTACTCAATAAGTTATCCAAATGGAGATATTCCGAACTCTAAAGGAGTTTGCACTGATGTTATAATCAGAGCTTACAGAATACTTGGTATAGATTTACAAAAAGAAGTGCACGAGGATATGAGGGCAAATTTTAATAAATATCCGAAAATTTGGGGGTTAACTACAACTGATAAAAATATAGACCACAGAAGAGTTCCCAACTTAATGAAGTTTTTTGAAAGGCATGGAACAATTAAAGTGAACTCTGCAAACTCAAGCGATTATTTGCCTGGAGATATTGTTTGCTGGAATTTATCTGGAGGAATTACCCATATTGGTATTGTAATTCATAGAAAATCTAATGATGGAAAACGTAATTTAATTGTACATAATATCGGTGCAGGACAAGTTATTGAAGATTGTCTTTTTGACTTTAAAATTATTGGTCATTATCGATACTATTTATAAATACGAGACTGAAATTGTTTCATCAAGCAGAAACATTATTAGATGTTAAATTATCAAGAGAATAAAACCTAAGTTGCGCACACAAGCAAAAGAAACTAGTTTAAAATTGCTTAATATTGCACAACAAATACAAATTAATTAAATATTTCTTTTTGAATATTTCAATTTAAACTATGTCTAATAAACCATTTCAATTTAAACAATTTACAATTCAACAAGATAAAACTGCTATGAAAGTTGGAACAGATGGCGTTTTGTTAGGTGCTTGGGTGTCATTGGAAGCAAATCCATTTAGTATATTAGATATTGGAGCCGGAACAGGATTAATAGCTTTAATGTTGGCACAAAAAAGTAATGCTGAATTAATAGATGCTGTTGAATTAAATAATGAAGCTTATGAGCAAGCAGTCGCTAACTTTGAAGAAAGTGATTGGGGGGACAGACTGTTTTGTTACCATGGATCTCTACAGGAATTTGCAGAAGAAATTGATGATTCGTACGATTTAATAGTTTCCAATCCACCGTTTTATACAGCAACATATAAAAATATTGACGAAGATAGGGCAATGGCAAGGCATACAGAAACCTTGACATATAGAGATTTGTTAAAAGGAGTTTCTAAATTGCTGTCAAAGAATGGAAGTTGTGCTTTCATTATTCCATATTTAGAAGCAGCGAATTTTATAAAAATTGCAGCTGAATTTAAATTATTTCCAAATAGAATTACAAATGTAAAAGGAACTGAAACTTCAGAAATAAAACGCAGTTTGTTACAATTTTCTATTGAAGAAAAACCTATTGAAAAAAGCGAGTTAATTATTGAAATAGCACGTCATAATTATACAACGGCGTATAAAAATTTAGTAAAAGATTTTTATTTGAAAATGTAGTTTGCATTGCTGTTGCTGTTTTTCACTATCAAAACTAAAATTTAATAAACATAACACCTTTTTTTAACCAACTATAGTTTCTGGATTGTATCCTAAATAAGGAACATTTTTGTGTTTAAAGATAATTCCATTTTCTTCAAGTTCTTTTAAAATTGGTTCGTAAATAGTTTTTTTAACTGGAATAATAACGCCTGTAGCATTTATTTGTTTGTTTAGTACTTTTAATGCAGCGATGGCAACAGGTAAACCAACGGTTTTTGCCATTGCTGTATAAGTTTGATTGTCTCCAATACAAACCATACTACTTTCAATTTGCTGTTTTTTACCATTAAGTTCGTACCCGAAAAGATGTTGCATAACAATCATATCCTTATCGTTTTCTTTTAGAGTCCAACTGTCTTTTAATATTTTTTCAAGAATTTGAGCGGGAGTTGCATTTTTTAGACCTATTTTTTTTGTGCTATCAAAAATATTAAGTTCTAATAATTTTTCCCAAATAATATCATCCTGATCAATTTTTAAGTAATGTCTTAGTTTTAATTCAACAGAATCATATGGATTGTATGCCAAAAAAGAATTGGTAAAATCTCTATAACTCATAGTTTCAGAATCTTCAATAGTGTAACTATCATCGGTCATTCCTAATTGTACAAAAATATTCCAGGCTTTAGAAAACCCAACACGCCTAATTGTTCCTCTATATAAAGTTAAAATGTTATCTAACCCATATACATTCCTATATTTTAAAGAATCTCTGTTTGCATATGCCTCAAATTTTCCAAAACCATCTATTTTTAGTATTTCTGTGCGTCTAAATAGTTTATGATATGGAATGTATTTGTATTTTCCTTCCTGGATAAATTTTGAAGCTCCGCCTTGACCTGCTAATACTACATTCCGAGGATTCCAAGTGAATTTATAGTTCCATAAATTATCATCGCTCTCAGGAGCTACTAATCCACCGCAAAAGGATTCAAAAAGCAACATTTTTCCTCCTTTTTCAGAAATGCTATCAATAATTTGCATGGCACTCATGTGATCAACACCAGGGTCTAAACCAATTTCATTTAAAAAAGTTAGTCCTTTTGCTTTTACGTCAAAATCAAGTGCTTGCATTTCTTTCGAAACATAAGAGGCAGTAACCATACTTTTACCAAATTTTAAACAATCTTTGGCAATATTAATATGTAAATGTGCTGGTAACATTGAAATAACAATACTCGAATTTTTTATTGCCGCTCTTCTTTCTGAGTCGTTAAAAATATCTAATGTTATGGCTGTACCATTTTTATGTTGTTGAATTTTGTTTTTAGCTTGTTCTAAAGAAACATCTGCAACATTTATATGTAGATTTTCAGAAACTGATTTGTTTAATAAATATGTTATTAAAGACGATGAAGATTTTCCTGCACCAATTACTAATATTTTTCGCATTGTAACTTTTTTAATATGAATTCATAATAACTTTTAGTTCAAAATTAAAAGTTATTATAATTTCAATGCCTAAAACGAAATTACTAATTTAAATAAGGAAAACTTAGTTAATTGAAATTAATTATCAGAAGAATTTACTTCATCTAAAATTTTTTTAGCTTTTTCCAAATTTAGTGCGTTTACCTTAAGCTTATATCCTTCAACAAAAGCTGTACCGATTGATGTAGCAATATTTTCATCAATAATATAACTTTCAATACCCTGATTAGCTAAAAGAGTTTTTGCTATATGAACTTCATGT
>NZ_JBFLKT010000255.1:0-3539 GCF_040883305.1 Lutibacter sp. | reverse complement strand
GCCATATCATCGGTATCTCCAACATTGCTTAAAAACCCTGTAACTCCCTGAATATTAACTTCTGGCAATCCTCCGGCATTTGTAGAAATAACTGGAGTCCTTGCTGCCATTGCTTCTAATGCAGCCAATCCAAAGCTTTCAGTTTCAGACGGTAGTAAAAATAAATCGGAATAGCATAATAACTTATTTACTTCATTACTATTTCCTAAAAAAAGTATTTTATCTAAAATACCTAAATCTTTCGCTTGGCATTCAATATGTTCTCTATCTGGCCCTTCTCCAACCAATAATAATTTCGAAGGGATTTTTTTCTGAATTTTATAAAAAATATCAATTACATCTGCAGCTCTTTTAACAGGGCGCAAATTACTAATATGTGTAATAATTCTTTCATGTTCTTTTGCAATACCACTTCTCTGACATTCTTCATCCGTAATTTCAGGATATTTTTCAAAATCGATGAAATTGTAAATTACATGAATCTCTTTTTTAATGTTGAACAATCTTAAAGTATCTCTTTTTAAGCTTTCAGAAACTGTGGTAACAACATCAGAATTATTAATGCTAAATTCCACAGCAGTTTTGTAGTTTGGATGACTTCCAACTAAAGTTATATCCGTTCCGTGTAAGGTTGTAACAACTTTAATATCAATTCCTTTTTCTTTTAACATTTGCTTCGCCATATAAGCGGCATATGCATGCGGAATTGCATAATGTACATGTAGAATTTCTATATCATGCATTTCAACAACTTCAACTATTTTACTTGAAAGAGCTAATTCATAAGGTTGAAAATGAAACAATGGATATTCTTCTACAAAAACTTCATGAAAATGAATATCATTAGAAATAAAATCTAATCGAACAGGTTGTTTGTAGGTAATAAAATGAACATGATGTCCTTTTTGAGCCAAAGCCATTCCTAATTCAGTCGCTACTACTCCACTTCCTCCAAATGTTGGATAACAAACAATTCCTATTTTCATATATTATTTTTAAAATCTCTTCATGAATAGACGTAAATATATAGGTATTATTACAAATTATTAACCAGAATATTATAAATTAATCATAAAAAAAGATAAAGCTGTTAAGAAAATTTTGAATTTCCCTTAACAGCCTTACTTATAATAATTTAACAGTTAAACGATTAAACATAAATATTTAATAATCCCCTAAAGTTTCAGGATTTTGAGAAAGCGCATCTTCTAGTTGTGCATCATTTGGTGCTTTACCGTGCCAAGCGTGCGTGTGCATCATAAAATCAACACCATTACCCATTTCAGTTTTTAGTAAAATACAAACTGGTTTTCCATTACCTGTTAATGCTTTAGCTTCTGCCAAACCACTTTTAATTGCTTCAATATCATTTCCTTTTTCAACCTCTAAAACAATCCATCCAAAAGCTTCAAACTTCGCTTTTAAATCGCCCATAGGCATTACATGGTCTGTTGAACCATCAATTTGTTGACCATTATAATCTACAGTTGCAATTAAATTATCAACCTTTTTCCCCGCTGCATACATAATTGCTTCCCAATTCTGACCTTCTTGCAACTCACCATCACCGTGTAAAGAATACACTAAACGAGTATCTCCATTTATTTTTTTTGCATGAGCAGCACCAATTGCAACACTCATTCCTTGTCCTAAAGATCCAGATGCAATTCTAACTCCAGGCAATCCTTCGTGTGTAGTTGGATGTCCTTGTAAACGAGTATTTAATATTCTAAAAGTTGCTAATTCTGAAACTGGAAAAAATCCACTTCTTGCCAAAACACTATAAAATGCAGGAGAAATATGTCCGTTTGATAAAAAGAATAAGTCTTCATTTTCACCATCCATTTTAAATTCCGTTGAATATTTCATGGTGTCTTGATATAAAACCGTTAAAAATTCATTACAGCCTAAAGAACCTCCTGGATGCCCAGAATTAACAGCATGTACCATTCTAACTATATCTCTTCTTACTTGTTGAGCAAAATCTTGCAGTTGTTGTGTAGTTGACATTGTATGTTTTTGTTTAAAAAAGCAAAAATACTATTTTAGAAGTATGAAGCAATAACTTTTACGAATAAAGTTTTAAGTGCTTTATTAACAGTTTTTCTCCTTAAGCTATAAATTTTGTTATTTTGAAACTTTAAGACTTAGGAACGTTAAACCTTTTAACTTTTAAAGTCTTATCAAGTTTTTTGCTTTTTCTTTTTAGCAGCTGGAAAAAGCACATTGTTTAATATTAAACGATATCCTGGTGAATTTGGATGTAAATCTAATTCGGTTTTAGGATCTCCTACTCTATGCTGATAATCTTCTGGATCATGGCCACCGTAGAAAGTAAACATTCCTTTTCCTTTTACTCCATGAATATAACGGGCTTCTCGATTCAATTTTATTTCACCCATTACTAACACGTTAGATTTTACAGCATCTCTATCAAAAGAAGTTGTTTGTCCCATAAAACCCTTTACTAGTTGTGTATGGTTTTGACATAACATAGTTGGAATTGGATCCCATTTTGCTGAATATTCTTTTAATGAAAAATAATCTGCCGTACGTTTTATATTTTGCCTTTTACGAGTCATATCTATTGAAGAAAACTCATATTCAATCGGATTTCTAATCAAAGTAAAATCTTTAAAAGCAAGTGTCTTGTTATAATCTATTTTATTTTGATAGTCAATCTCTGAAGGATCACCATCAAACATTGTTTCGCAAATATCAACACCTTCTGCGGATAAAGCAATATCAAAACTGTCTGTTGCAGAGCACATTGCAAACATAAACCCACCTCCAATTACAAAATCTCTGATTTTTAACGCTACCGCTAATTTTTGTTCTGAAACTTTTGAGTAACCCAATCTGCTTGCTAAGTTTTCTGCTGATTTTTTTTGTTCAATATACCAGGGAGCTGTTTTATAAGAACCATAAAATTTACCAAACTGACCAGTAAAATCTTCATGATGCAAGTGCAACCATTCGTATAAAAGTAGTTTTTCATTTAATACTTCTTCATCATAAACAACATCGAAAGGGATTTCGGCATAGGTTAAAACCATAGTTACAGCATCATCCCAAGGCATTTTATCTTTTGGAGAATATACTGCTATTTTAGGTGCTTTTTCTAAAATTACAGCTTCCATATTTTTAGAAGGACTACTAATTTCTTCTAAAATACTGGCTGCTTGTGTATCGGAAATTATTTGAAAAGTTACACCTCTAATTTTACATTCGTTTCTAGTAGCTTCATTATCTTCTAATAAAAAAGAACCACCTTCATAATTTAATAACCATTGCGCTTTATTGCCTCTTTCTAAAGACCAAAAGGTAATTCCGTATGCTTTTAAATGATTGGTTTGGGTAACGTCATCCATTGGAATTAAAATAAATGAAGCATAACTAAAAGTTGTAAACAATAAAGTTACAAAAATCAATATTTTTTTAAGAATGTATTTATATCTAAAACTCAATTAATTTATTTTTTAAAATGGAACATCACCATCATCTAAATTATCAGGTGCTCCAAAAGCATCTTCAGCGTT
>NZ_JBFLKT010000254.1:0-7480 GCF_040883305.1 Lutibacter sp. | reverse complement strand
TTATAACAAACCTTATTTAGATGAAATTTATTATCAATTAGGTGTTATTGAAAATGCTAACAATTCTGAAGAAGCAATTGTCTATTTTAAAAAATCTTTAGAGGTAAGTTCAAAGCCAAATTTTCAAAAAGAATTGGCTTATGAAGCTGCTGGAAATTATTATTTCGATAAAGCAAAATTCGCAGTTGCAGGCGCGTATTACGATAGTATTTTAGGAATTACTAAATCAGAAAATTCCAAAAGAATTAGAAGTTTAGCAAGAAAGCGCACCAACTTAAACGATGTTATTTTGTATGAAAACATCGCAAAAGTTAACGATAGTATCTTAACTATTTCAGCAATGAGTTTAGATGAGCAAACTGCTTTTTTTACTTCATATATAAAAAAAATACAGGCTGAAGATGAAAAACAGCAAAAAGTAGCTACTACTGGAAGCGGGTTTTTCAATGGTTTAGGTTCAGGTAATAAAAAAGATAAAAGCGCAGGGAAATGGTATTTTTACAATACACAAACACTTGGTTTTGGAGAACAAGAATTTAGACGTATATGGGGAAACCGTCCGCTCGAAGAAAACTGGAGATTGAGTGATAAAACCCAATTGAATTTTCAAGGAAATAATTCAAATCAATTACAAGATGTTACAAAAATTGATGCTTCTAAAAAGTACGAGCTTAGTTATTATTTAGAACGAATTCCTTCAGAGGCATCTAAAATTGATAGTTTAAAACAAGAGAGAAATAATGCGTATTATAAATTAGGGGTTATTTACAAAGAACAATTTAACGAATTTGATTTGGCAATTGATAAACTAGAAAGTGTATTGTTGTTTAAACCAGATGAAAAAATAGAAATTCCTGCAAAATATCATTTATTTAAAATGTATGAAATTCAAAAGAATTCCAAAGCAAACATTTTAAAAGAAGATATTACAACTAATTACCCGGAATCTTTATATGCTAAAATTATTTTAGACCCAAATTCTGTGTTGCAAGATACTGGCAGTTCTGCTGAAAGTGAATATGCGTTGGTTTTTTACGACTATAAAGACAATAAATTTGATGTTGTTTTAGAAAAGTCAAACTTGGCAATAACAAAATATGAAGGCCATGCAATTGTTCCTAAATTCGAATTGTTAAAAGCCTATACAATTGGAAAAACAGCAGGTATTGAAGCTTTTGAAATTGCTTTAAATGTTGTTGCTACAAATTATCCAAATACAGAAGAGGGAAAAAAAGCAATGGAAGTGTTAGAAACTATAAAATCAAAAATATAATTAACCTCAAAATTTATTTAGCATGTTTTCAGAAAAAAAAGAAAAGCAAACAGGAGTTTCAGAACGAAATGTAATTGGAAAAAACACTTCAATAGTAGGAGATGTAATTTCTGAAGGAGATTTTAGAATAGAAGGTAACGTTGAAGGAACAATAAAAACAAACGGAAGAGTTATAATTGGTGGATCTGGTTCTGTAAGTGGAAAAGTTGAATGTAGTAATGCCGATATTGAAGGTAAATTTGCAGGTGAATTAATAGTGCATAGTGTTTTATCTTTAAAATCAACAGCAAAAATTTCTGGAGATGTCATTATTGGTAAATTATCTGTAGAGCCTGGAGCAGAATTTAATGCAACTTGTGCTATGAAAGGAGCTGTTAAAGAATTAAAAAATGACCAATCGAAAAAAGAAAAAACAGCTTAATAAATACCTGCAATTAACGGGTGTTGCAATTCAAATGGGAATTACCATTTATTTGGGTGTCTATTTTGGGAAGTGGCTGGATTCTTATTTTGAAACCAATAGTAAACTCTATACAATTATATTAACATTACTTTCTTTGTTTGCAGCAATTTGGAGCATTTTGGCACAATTAAAAAATATAAATGACAAATACGATTAACCCAATACTTCTTTTTTTCTTAAAACTACTTGTTCTATTAAGTGTTGTTTTTGGAATTCATTTAGTTGTTTTAAACTACTTAAATACACCTCTTTTTAATAATTTAATAATAGCTTCTTATAGTGTAAATTTTATACTTGCAATTATTATTTTTGTTGCTTTATATAAGCTAAGAAAAAAATATTTAGACTTACTTGGTTTTATCTTTATGGGAGGAAGTATGTTAAAGTTCGTAGTTTTTTTTCTTTTTTTTTTTCCAACTTTTAAGCAAAATGGAAACATAGACGGATTAGAATCTGCATCGTTTTTAGTGCCTTACGTAACATGTTTACTGCTGGAAACAATTTACGTGTCCAAACTATTGAATAACAAACTGTAAATAGGTTTAAATAGTCCTTTTTGTATATGGGAAAACATCCAAAAAATATTTTTTGGTTTCTAATATAAAACCGTACATTTGCAAAATATTTTTAGAGAACACTATTAATAAAGTGATATGCACAGAATTAACTTGATAAAAATACTTACGTTACTACTTTTAACGGTAACAATTTCAGCAAATGCACAACATGACACTTCTAAAGAAGTTCATGAGGAATCATCTCACAAAGAGAAAGATATTAAAACTGAAATTAAAGAATACATAGCACATCACTTGCTAGATTCATACGATTTTTCATTGTTTTCTTGGACTACAGATGAAGGTGAACACAAGTATTTTGGAGCTCCATTACCAGTAATTCTATACGATGGTGGTTTAAAAGTTTTCTCTTCTTCAAAATTTAATCACGGAAAAACATTAGCGCAAGTTAATGGTAATCACTACAAACTATATCACAATAAAATATATAAAACTAATGCTGAGGGGACTATTAATTATGATGATGAACATCACCCAACAAACGCAAAACCCTTAGATTTTTCTATCACTAAAAATGTAGTTTTTATTATTTTAGTAGCGTTATTAATGTTCTTTTTGTTTACAAGAATGGCAAAATCTTACAAAGGAAATCTAATGCCAAAGGGTATTGGACGTTTGCTAGAACCTGTTGTTTTGTACATTAGAGACGATATTGCAATTGCGAATATTGGTGAAAAACATTACAGAAAATATATGGGTTACCTGTTAACAGTGTTTTTCTTTGTTTGGATTATTAACTTAATGGGTTTAACACCACTTGGAGTTAACGTAACAAATAATATTGCTGTAACTTTCGCTTTGGCATTATTAACGTATTTACTAACAACTTTTACAGGGAACAAAAATTACTGGAAACATATTTTTTGGATGCCAGGTGTGCCATGGCCAATGAAAATAATTTTGGCACCAATTGAATTGTTAGGAACTATTATTAAACCATTTTCATTAATGATTCGTTTGTATGCAAACATTACAGCGGGTCACATTGTATTAATGAGTATTATTGGTTTAATGTTTATTTTTAAAAGCTGGATTGGAAGTCCGTTATCATTCGGATTGGCATTTGTTTTAGCTTTATTAGAATTATTAGTAGCAACGCTACAAGCATATATTTTCACTATGTTATCTGCACTATACTTTGGTATGGCAGTAGAAGAACATGATGATCATTAAAATTGAATGTTTAATTAATTAATATATATAATATGGAAGGTCTAAATTACATTGGAGCTGGTTTAATTGTTATCGGTGCTGGAATTGGTATTGGTAGAATTGGAGGACAAGCAATGGAAGCTATTGCACGTCAACCAGAAGCTTCAGGAAAAATTCAAACTGCTATGCTTATTGCAGCAGCTTTGATTGAAGGTATTGGATTTGCTGCTTTATTTGCAGCTTAAAAAACAAACAGATAGCTACAACGGTTGGTTGTAGCTATTGTTTAAACAATTAATTAAAAAAATAACAACACATATAATATGGACAAACTTATAGAACAGTTTTCTTTGGGATTATTTTTCTGGATGTTAATTTTGTTTGTTATCCTGGTATTTTTCTTAAATAAATTTGCTTGGAAACCTATTTTAAATTCAGTTAATGAAAGAGAAGATGGCATAAAAAACGCTTTAGAAGAAGCTGAAAATGCACGTAAAGAAATGCAAAACCTAAATGCAGATAACGAGCGTATTTTAAAAGAAGCACGTGCACAGCGTGATACACTTTTAAAAGAAGCACGTGAAATGAAAGAAGGTATTATTTCTGAAGCAAAAAATGAAGCGCAAGCGCAAGCTACTAAAATAGTGGCGCAAGCTCAAGAAACTATTCAAGCTGAAAAGCAAGCAGCAATTACAGATTTAAAAAATCAAGTTGCTGAATTATCAGTAGGTATTGCAGAAAAAGTTGTTAGAGGTGAGTTGGCAGATAAAAACAAGCAAATTAAACTTGTTGAAGAGCTATTAAAAGAAGTAACAATTAGCTAAATTATTAAAATGAGCGGATCTAGAGCAGCAGTGCGTTATGCAAAAGCAATATTAAGTTTTGCACTTGAACAATCTAAAGAAGTTGAAGTGAACAACGATATGTTGATGGTTGTTACTACAATTGAAGAAAGTAAAGATTTACAGTTGGTTTTAAGTAGTCCAGTTTTAAAATCGGAGTTGAAAAAGGCAGCTTTAAAAGAAGTTTTTTCTTCAAAAGTATCTGGTTTAACTATTGGCTTAATAGATCTTTTAGTTGAAAATAAAAGATTAGCAATTTTAACGGATGTAGCAAAAAAGTACACCGTTATTTTTGATGAGTTAAAAGGAATTGAAGTAGCAAAAGTAACTACAGCTGTTCCATTAACTGATGCATTAAACACACAAGTACTTGCCAAAGTAAAAGAAATTACAGGCAAAGAAGCAACTATAGAAAATATTATAGATCCTGATATTATTGGCGGATTTATACTACGTATTGGCGATGTTCAATACAATGCAAGTATTTCAAATAAATTACAAGTATTAAAAAGACAATTTGAAAACTAGTTTTACAGCTAGAATTCCAAATTTATAAATAAAAGATTTTAGTTTTAAAAAATATATAAAATGGCATCAATAAAACCAGCTGAAGTATCAGCTATTTTAAAACAACAATTAGCAGGATTTGAAGCATCGGCTTCATTAGACGAAGTAGGAACAGTATTACAAGTAGGTGATGGTATTGCACGTGTGTACGGTTTAGCAAATGTTCAATATGGTGAGCTAGTTGAGTTTCAAGATGGATTAGAAGGAATTGTACTAAACTTAGAAGAAGACAATGTAGGTGTTGTTTTATTAGGTCATTCTACTTCAATTAAAGAAGGTTCTACTGTAAAACGTACCGAAAGAATTGCGTCATTACAAGTAGGCGAAGGAATTGTTGGACGTGTTGTGAATACATTAGGTTTTCCAATTGATGGCAAAGGTGCTATTCAAGGAGAAACTTTTGAAATGCCACTAGAACGTAAAGCGCCAGGTGTTATTTTCCGTGAGCCAGTAACTGAACCGTTACAAACAGGTATTAAAGCAGTTGATGCTATGATTCCAATTGGAAGAGGTCAACGTGAACTTATTATTGGTGACCGTCAAACTGGTAAATCTACAGTTGCTATTGATACTATTATCAATCAAAAAGAATTTTACGATGCTGGTGTTCCAGTATATTGTATCTATGTTGCAATTGGTCAAAAAGCATCTACTGTTGCTAATATTGCAAACTTACTAGAAGAAAAAGGAGCAATGGCTTATACAACAATTGTTGCTGCAAATGCGTCAGATCCTGCTGCGATGCAAGTTTATGCTCCAATGGGAGGTGCTGCAATTGGTGAGTATTTTAGAGACACAGGTCGTCCTGCATTAATTGTGTATGATGATTTATCTAAACAAGCGGTTGCTTACCGTGAAATTTCATTATTATTACGTCGTCCACCAGGACGTGAGGCGTATCCTGGAGATGTTTTTTACTTACACTCTCGTTTATTAGAACGTGCTGCAAAAGTAATTAATAATGATATTATTGCTGCTCAAATGAATGATGTACCTGATTCTTTACAAGGAAAAATTAAAGGTGGAGGTTCACTAACAGCATTACCAATTATTGAAACACAAGCAGGTGACGTTTCTGCATATATTCCAACAAACGTAATTTCAATTACGGATGGGCAAATTTTCTTAGATGGAGATTTATTTAATTCAGGTGTTCGTCCAGCAATCAACGTAGGTATTTCAGTATCTCGTGTTGGTGGTAACGCACAAATTAAATCTATGAAAAAAGTAGCAGGTACTTTAAAATTAGATCAAGCACAATACCGTGAATTAGAAGCGTTTGCTAAGTTTGGTTCAGATTTGGATGCTGCTACAATGAATGTAATTTCGAAAGGACAACGTAACGTTGAAATTTTAAAACAAAATCAGGCAGATCCTTTTAAAGTTGAAGATCAAATTGCTATTATTTATGCAGGATCTAAAAACTTGTTAAGAGCAGTTCCTGTTGATAAAATTAAAGAATTTGAAAGCGATTATATTCAATATTTAAACGCTAAGCATAGAGATGTACTGGATACTTTAAAAGCTGGTAAATTAACTGATGAGGTTATTGATACCTTAACGAGTGCAGCAAAAGAAGTTTCAGCAAAATACGCATAATTAAGATTCTTGTATCTGGTATTAAGATTTCTCAATACCAGATGCCAGATACCAGATACCAGAAAAATGGCAAACTTAAAAGAAATACGTAACAGAATTACATCCATTGGTTCAACAATGCAAATTACCAGTGCCATGAAAATGGTTTCTGCTGCAAAGTTGAAAAAAGCACAAGATGCAATTACACAAATGCGTCCGTATGCTGAAAAACTTACGGAACTTTTACAAAGCTTAAGCGCAACGTTAGATGGTGAAGTGGGTGGAGTTTATTCTGAACAAAGAGAAGTATCAAAAGTATTATTAGTTGCAGTAACTTCAAACAGAGGTTTATGTGGTGGTTTTAATTCATCTGTAATTAAAGGTACTGTTAAACATATTGAAGATACTTACAAAGGAAAACAAGTAGATTTGTTAACAATTGGTAAAAAAGGGAACGATCTTTTATCAAAAAAACATACAGTTGTCGAAAATAATAACGAAATTTTTGATGAGTTAACATTTGATAATGTTGCTGTTATTGCTAATAAAATAATGGAAATGTTTGCTGAAGGAAATTATGATAAGGTAGAATTAATATACAATCGATTTAAAAATGCTGCTACGCAAATTACTACCATAGAGCAATTTTTGCCAATTGCACCAATGGAAGGTACAGTAACTTCGAATGCAGATTATATATTTGAGCCATCGAAGCCTGAAATTGTATTAGAATTGATTCCTAAATCATTAAAAACACAATTATACAAAGCAATTAGAGATTCTTTTGCATCGGAACACGGAGCTCGTATGACAGCGATGCACAAAGCAACAGATAACGCAACAGAATTACGTGACGATTTATTATTAACATACAATAAAGCCCGTCAGGCTGCCATTACTAACGAAATCTTAGAAATTGTTGGAGGAGCGGAAGCTTTGAACAATTAGGCGAAATGAAATGAAGTCAAATTTTCAAAAATGTGAAGCTTTGAACAATTAGGCGAAATGAAATGAAGTCAAATTTTCA
>NZ_JBFLKT010000253.1:0-4473 GCF_040883305.1 Lutibacter sp. | reverse complement strand
ATAAATTGTTGTGTAGTTTGTTGAATTAAATCTTCAGTAATATGCTCAATTGGAAAGGTTTGGTTTATTTCAGTCTCTAAATCGAAACTTGGAGTTGTTGCACCTAAAGTAATTTCTCCAGTATATTCTTTAATTTGTCCTTGATATTCTTGAATTTTTTTGGTGAATTTACCAGTGCAAATTATTAATAAACCTGTAGCCAACGGATCTAAAGTACCCGCGTGCCCGACTTTTATATTTTTAATTTTAAAACGTTGTTTAATTTCCCAGCGTAATTTATTTACCACCTGAAAAGAAGTCCATTTTAAAGGTTTATCAATCAATAAAACTTGTCCGTTTTTATAGTCTTCTAAAGTCATTAATCATTTAATAAAGTTATTGCAATTGCAATTATTCCAACAATAAAACAATACAATGCAAAATATGAAAGTTTACTTTTTTTAACAATTGCGAGCATCCATTTACACGCAAATAAACCTGCAATAAATGATGCAATAAAACCAACGCTTAAAACACCAATTTGGTTACTTTGAAAATTTATAGAACCCGACAAAACATCTTTTGCTATTTTTCCAAAAATTAGGGGCACTACCATTAAAAATGAAAAACGTGCAGCTTTTGTTCTATCAATTCCTAATAAAACAGAAGAAGAAATTGTTGCACCAGATCTTGAAATTCCTGGTAAAATTGCCAATGCTTGCGAAATACCAACAACTAAAGCATTAAAAAAAGAAACATTTTTTGTGGTACTTTTGGCTTTATCGGCAAATAATAACAATAAAGAAGTTATAATAAGCATAAAGCCAACTAATAATATTTGTCCTCCAAAAAAAGCTTCAAATTGTTCTTCAAAAAAAAGACCTGCAACTACAGCAGGTATCATTGATAAAATTATTTTAAGAGAAAATTTCAACTCTTCATTCCATTTAAACTGAAATAATCCTTTAAAAATTTCTACAACTTCAACTCTAAAAACAACCAATGTACTTAACGCAGTTGCAAAATGTAATACTACGGTAAATGTAAGGCTTTCATTTGGTAAAGAGTTATCTCCAAAAAGTGCTTTTGCCAGCTCTAAATGTCCGCTAGAAGAAACGGGTAAAAATTCTGTTAATCCTTGAATAATACCAAGAATTATTGCCTCAATATAATTCATATTCTATTTTGAAGATTTCGCCATAATAGCGTAAATTTCAATTCCTAAACCAATAAGTACAAGTGTTGGAGCTATTCTAATTCTTCTAAAATTATATATTTCTTCATTAAAAACAGCAGGATCATCACTTCCGCCACCAGCCATTAAAATAAAGCCTAGACTTATAAATGCAATGCCAATTAGCATTAGTACATAATTCTTTCTACCGAACAAAAATTTGCTTTTATTTCCTTCTTTTTTCTTATTCATTTTTTTAGTAATAAAGTTCGTCTGTTCTTAAATTTAAAAATCTTTGTGTTGCAAAAAATGTACTTAACCAAGTTATTAAAACTCCCATGATAATAATAAATAAAAATAAAATTCCTAACTCTTTATAGTCGGAAAGTAACTCTATTTCTGGTACCATTTTATTAATGTAAATAATAAAACCAATTAGCGCTATATTAGAGACCAATGCGCCTATAATTCCAAGTTTAATACTTTTCCAAATAAAGGGTCTTCTAATAAACCCTTTTGTGGCACCAACCATTTGCATGGTTTTAATTGTAAACCTTTTAGAATAAATTGAAATACGAATAGAACTATTAATTAACACCACCGCAATTAGTGTAAATATGGCACTTAAGAGTAGCATCCAAAAACTAATGCGGTTAATGTTTTTTGTTAATAATTCAATTAAAGGCTTGTCGTACACTACTTCCGCAACAATACTTCTAATAAGTAATTGTTTTTCAATTTCATTCATTTTTTCTGGAGTAACAAAATCCGATTTTAATGTTACATCAATGGCATTCTTTAACGGATTGTCTCCTAAAAATTCTACAAAATCCTCGCCAATTTCTTCAGCATAGATTTCAGCAGCTTCTTTTTTTGATATATATAATACATCTTTAGCATATTCGGCTTTTTTTAATTCTGCTTTAAGAATCTCAACATCATTAGATTTGGCATTGTCATTTAAAAAAATTGTAATGGCTACTTTTTCTTTAAAATGAGTAGATATTGTGTTGGTTTTTAGCAAAATAACACCTAGAAAGCCAACTAAAAAAAGTACTAAAGCAATACTAATAATTACTGAAAGGTAGGAAGACCGCAATCTTCTTTTTTGATATTTATCGAAAGAATTATTCAAAAGTTATATGTATTATAGAGTTTGCAATATACAAATTTTGTTAATAGCTGTTAACCGAAATTTATGGGTTTCTTTTCAATCAAATTTAGTGGTTTTTAGTTACTAATTTTGAATTTAAGATTTCTTTTAAAAACGTACTGAAGTTGCTTTAAGTATATAAAATTAGCTTTTAAAGCTACTAATTATTTATTAATTTAAAACAATGCTTACTTAAAACTTATATTATGTACATTTAAATCTTATTTTTGCATTATGGAAACAAACAGACAAAAAAAAATAGCAGGAGTTTTACAAAAAGACTTGGCAGATGTGTTACAAAATGCAGCGCGCGATGGAATGAAAGGAGTTATTATTTCTGTTACTAAAGTGCAAGTTACATCAGATTTAGGGCAAGCAAAAGTTTTTATTAGCGTTTTCCCTCAAATAAAACGCGATATAATTTTAAAAGGTGTTCAAGAAAATACTGCTACAATTCGTTATGAAATGGCAAAACGTACACGTAACCAATTAAGACGAATGCCTGAGTTGTTATTTTATATTGATGATACGTTAGATTATATTGAAGATATTGACAATGCTTTAAAAGGTAAAAAAGAAAATCCAATTAAAAATCCTGATATTTTAGACAAACGTCAAAAACGATAACTTGAATTTTCCTTTATACATAGCCAAACGTTATTTATTTTCAAAGAGTAGTAATAACACCATAAATATTATTACCATAATTGCAACAATTGGAGTAATTATTGGCACATTGGCGTTATTTATTGTTTTGTCTGGATTTTCTGGGCTAAGAACTTTTAGTATTGGCTTTTTAAACACCGCAGATCCAGATATAAAAATTACTTCGGTGAAAGGAAAATCTTTTCTTTTTACTCCTGAAATTCAAGAAAATATCATCTCTCAAATCAACATTGCTTCTTTTACAAAAGTAATTGAGGAACGTGCTTTTTTTGAATTCAATAAAAAAACACATATTGCTTATATTAAAGGAGTTGACACCAATTATACAAAAGTTAATAGCATAGATTCTACCGTTTATGTTGGTACTTGGTTAGACCAAAAAATTCCGAATGGAGCAATTGTTGGAAATGGTATTTCTAATGTGTTATCTGTCGGCGTTTTCGATTTTCTGGAACCTTTAAAAATATATGTTCCAAAACCTGGAAAAGGCTACGCTACAAATCCAACAGATGCCTTTAGCCAAATTGAAACACAACCAATTGGTGTTTTTTCTTTAACTGAAGAGGTTGACAAAAAATACACGTTTATTTCTTTAGAATTAGCTCAGATTTTATTGAATTATAAACCTAAACAAGTCTCTGCTATTGAACTAAAAGTTGAAAATATCAAAGCCCGAGATGAAACTATTGTAGCATTAAAAAACAACTTAGGAAGCGAGTTTAATATTGAAACAAGAGAACAATTGAATGCGGTTTTTTACAAAATGTTGAATACCGAAAATTTAGCATCATATTTAATTTTTACGCTAATTTTAATTATCGCATTATTCAATGTTATTGGAGCAATTATAATGATGATTTTAGACAAAAAAGACAATTTAAAAACACTTTATAGTTTAGGTGCAACAATAAAAGATATTAAGAGAGTTTTTATATTACAAGGTTTTTTATTATCACTATTTGGTTTAATTATCGGACTTTCAATTGGTGTAATTTTAGTATTACTTCAAAAAAAATATGCGCTATTTATGATAACGCAACACCTCGCCTATCCCGTTGAACTTAAACTTTATAATGTAATTTCTGTAGTTTTTACAATATTAGTTTTAGGTTATTTAGCAGCTCTAATTGCGAGTAGTAGAATTTCCAAAAAATTAGTTGAATAATAATCCTTCCTTTTTTTTTAAATATAGAATTATTCCGTTAAATTTACTATGACCTTTAAAAGAGTTCCTGTAATAAAATCCTCATTTACAAAACTCGATACGTAAAACGTTTATTTTATTATAAATTATTACTATTGAAATATATTTATAATAGTAAATACTTATATTAAATTTGAATTAAACAAAAAAACTTAAATATAATGAGCAGTTCAAAAGATGATAAATGCCCCGTTGACCACGGTGAAAATAGTAAAAAGGAAGAAATAAATTCTGAAGGAAAATGTCCAGTAATGCATGGAGGAAATACTACTTCCGATAAATCTGTAATGGATTGGT
>NZ_JBFLKT010000252.1:0-3629 GCF_040883305.1 Lutibacter sp. | reverse complement strand
CTTATGCCTCAAGTTCATATTCAACTTTTGATGGGGATAGTGAATTCAACAATAGTATTGGAATGGATTTAAAATATGGCATTAATGAAAGTTTTACGTTAGATGCTACATTAATTCCAGATTTTGGTCAAACTGCTTTTGACGATCAAGTATTAAATTTAGGACCTTTTGAGCAACGATACGAAGAAAAAAGAGCCTTCTTTACCGAAGGAACCGAACTCTTTGCTAAAGGTGGTTTATTTTATTCTCGTCGTGTTGGAAATGCACCTGTACTCTATGATGTAATTGAAGATCATTTAAATGAAAATGAAGAAGTTATTTCCAATCCTGATAAAGTTAATATGCTAAATGCTATTAAAATTTCTGGTAGAACAAAAAAGGGTTTAGGGATAGGAGTTTTTAACGCAATTACAGAGAAAACTTCAGCAATTATAAAAAATAATACTACAGGAGAAACGAGGAAAGAGGTTACCGAACCACTGGCAAATTATAATTTGCTTGTTTTGGACCAACAGTTTAATAAAAATTCATCGGTAAGTTTGGTAAATTCGAATGTAATGCGTGAAGGTAATTTTAGAGATGCAAATGTTACGGGATTACTTTTTGATATTTCAGACAAACAAAATAAATATAACATTCAGGGAAACTATAAACTAAGTAATGTTACTGAGTTTGGAAAAAACACCAGCGGCTATTCCACTTTTTTAGAAGTTGGAAAAAGATCGGGAAATATTCAATATGAAATAGGCCATTGGAGAGTAAATGACACTTATGATATTAAAGATTTAGGCTTTCAAAATAGAAATAACTTAGCCAATTATTTTAGTAAAATTTCTTATCAGATTTTTGAACCAACAAAAACATTAAGTGGTTTTAGAATTACATTTCAAAATGAATTCAGATATCAAAACAATCCCTACAAATATTCAGGAAATAATTTTGAAATAAATGCCCGATTTATAACTTTAAAAAGACTGGCTTATGGTGGGCAAATTGAATCAAGTATTGGAAATCAATACGATTTTTATGAACCTCGTGTAGCGGGAAGGTTTTTTAAAGAAAATGCTCGTATTTTCACAAGTGGATGGATTTCTACAGATTATAGAAAAAAATTCGCTATGGATCTTAGAGCCTTTTATTTTAAAAAGTATAACGACTCCAATAAAACCTATTCAGTAAATTTTTCTCCCCGTTTTCGTTTTTCTGATAAATTCGAAGTTGTACACGCAATAAATTTTAGAGAAGCTACGGACGAAAAAGGTTACGTAAATGAATTGGATAACGGCGCTATTATTTTTGGAAATAGAGCATCTAAAACAGTTACCAATACATTAAGTAGTAAATTAAGTTTTAGCACAAAATCTTCTTTAGCTTTATCTTTTAGGCACTATTGGTCACCAGTAACTTACGATACCACTTTTTTTGAATTAAATAGTGATGGCAATTTAAACGACAGTAGTTATTCTGATAATCATGATATAAATTATAATATTTGGAATCTAGATTTAAGCTATTCTTGGGAGTTTGCTCCTGGAAGTCAATTAGTTGCATTGTATAGAAATTCTATTTTTAATGAAGACGATTTATCGGGCTTAAGATTTAAAGAAAATTTAGACAATCTTTTTAAAGAACCTGTAACCAATAATATATCACTTAAACTTATCTACTACTTAGATTACAACAATCTTAAAACTTGGTTGTAGTTCTAAATTAATTATGTATTTTCACGCAACTATTTTACAACATGATACAAGCAAAAAATATACATAAGTTTTACGGAGATTTAGAAGTTTTAAAAGGTGTTGACCTAACCATAAAAAAAGGAGAAGTTGTTGCTATAGTTGGTCCTTCCGGAGCTGGAAAAACAACACTATTACAAATATTAGGTACTTTAGATAAAGCTTCAAACAATACAGATGCTGAACTCACTATTAACAATGTAGATTTATTACAACTAAAAGATAAATCGCTCTCTAATTTTAGAAATAAACATATTGGTTTTATATTTCAATTTCATCAATTACTTCCAGAATTTACAGCACTTGAAAATGTGTGTATTCCTGCATTTATAGCTAATAAATCTAAGAAAGAGGCCGAAGCCAAAGCTACTGAATTACTTAACTTTTTAGGATTATCAGACAGAATACAACACAAACCAAACGAATTATCTGGTGGGGAACAACAACGTGTTGCTGTAGCAAGAGCTTTAGTAAACGATCCAGATGTTATTTTTGCCGATGAACCGAGCGGAAATCTGGATTCTGCTTCTGCTAAAAATTTACACGAATTATTTTTTGAACTTCGTAAAAAATTCAATCAAACATTTGTAATTGTTACACACAATCAAGAGTTAGCTGAAATGGCAGACAGAAAACTAGAAATGAAAGACGGTAAAATTATCAACTAAAATTTATTAAATGATAGGAATTATAAGCGCAATGCAAGAAGAAATTCAGGCGTTGTTAAATGAACTTAAAAATGTAGAAACATCCGAAAAAGGGATGCGTACTTATTATACAGGAACTTTATTTAATAAAAATGTGGTGCTTGTGTTTTCACGCTGGGGAAAAGTTGCTTCTGCAGCAACAACTACACAACTTATAAACGATTTTAATGTAGATGAAATTATATTTACAGGTGTTGCTGGTGCAATTAACAAAGAGTTAAATATTGGTGATATTGTAATTGGAAAGAATTTATATCAACACGACTTAAATGCGAGTCCATTCTATAAAAAGTTTGAAATTCCTATCTTAAAAAAAGAATTTCTTGAAACAAAAAACGCTACAAAAATTATTGAAGCAACTACTAAATTTATAAATACTTACAATACGTACATAAATATTGAAGAGGCAGCTGCTTTTGAGATAACAGCTCCAAAAATTGTGTTTGGTGATATTGCTAGTGGAGATAAATTTATTAAAAGTTTAAAAAAAATTAACAAATTAAATAAAGCATTACCAACAGCAATTTGTGTTGAAATGGAAGGTGCTGCTGTTGCACAAATTTGTTACGAATACGAAATTCCGTTTTCAATAATTAGAATAATTTCAGATAAAGCAAACGACAATGCAACTATAGATTTTTCTAGATTCGCAAACTCTATTGCAAGTTATTATGCATTAGGAATTTTAAAAAACTATTTTAATAATTAGTTCTAACTTTAAGGCTTTATAACCAACAAACATGCAATTTAAAAATCCTGAAATTTTATATGTACTAATAGTTCTTATCATACCGATATTAGTACATTTATTTCAGTTGCAACGTTTTGTAAAAGTTCCATTTACCAACGTACAATTTTTAAAAAATATTGAACAACAAACACGCAAAAGTGCCCGTATAAAAAAATGGCTTATTTTATTAACTAGAATGCTCGCTTTTGCCAGTTTAATTATGGCCTTTGCACAGCCTTACTTTTCTGATTTTTCTTCTGATAAAAAATTTAATACCCGTATTTATTTAGACAATTCTTTTAGTATGCAAGCTAAAGGTGAAAATGGTGAGTTATTAAAAAGCAGTATTCAAAAAATTATTGAACAAAACAATTTTGAAGACAATTTAATGTCAATAATTACAAATGATAAAGAGTTTTTTAATTTAGATACTAAAACTTTAAAAAACGAGCT
>NZ_JBFLKT010000251.1:0-8644 GCF_040883305.1 Lutibacter sp. | reverse complement strand
GCAATACAACACGCTTCTCAAGCAGGTTGGCCAGTTGTACTTTTTAGAGTAATGGAAGCAATAACGGCTTATTTACCGATAGGTGGAATTTTGTTATTTGTATTTTTTGTACTGTCGTCATTGCATTTAAATCATTTATTTATTTGGATGGATCCTGAAGTGGTTGCGCATGATGAATTAATTCAAAATAAAACAGGTTATTTAAACGTACCATTCTTTTTAATTAGAGCAGCAATTTATATGGCTGGATGGATTTGGTATCGTCAGCATTCAAGAAAGTTAACATTGGCTCAAGATAATGCGACTGATTTAAGTAATTACACAAAATTGTTTAAACGTTCAGCAGCATTTTTGGTATTCTTTTTAGTTACAGAATCAATGATGTCTTGGGATTGGATAATGTCTTTAGATCCACACTGGTTTAGTACCTTATTCGGATGGTATCTTTTCGCAAGTATGATAGTTTCTGCAATAACTACCATAGCATTAGTTTCAATCTATTTAAAAGGAAAAGGGTATTTGGAATTTGTAAACAATAGCCATTTACATGATTTGGCTAAATTTATGTTCGGATTTAGTATTTTTTGGACGTACTTATGGTTTTCTCAATTTATGTTAATCTGGTATGCAAATATTCCAGAAGAGGTTACCTATTTTGTTACGAGGTTTAATGATTATAAAATTCCATTTTTAGGAATGTTAGTCTTAAATTTTGTTTTCCCTTTATTAGTTTTAATGAATAGTGATTACAAACGTGTTAACTGGTTTATAGTTACAACTGGTATTGTAATATTAATAGGACATTATGTGGATATTTTTGTAATGATTATGCCAGCGACGGTTGGAGATCAATGGTATTTTGGAATTTCAGAAATAAGTTCAGCATTATTAGTACTTGGAATATTTATTTATGTTGTTTTTAATGCATTATCAAAAGCTCCATTATTAGCAAAAGGAAGTCCTTTTATAAAGGAAAGTGAACATTTTCACTATTAATTAATAAAATATTCTCATAGAAAAGAGTCCTGAATACAAATTATTCAGGATTTTTTTTATATTTGGCACAACTAAAAAAATCTAAATTAAAAAAATGACAGCATTACTTTATATTTTACTGGCAATTGTTGTAGCAGTAGCTATCTGGCAAGTAACAAGTATTCTAAATTTTAAAAGTGTAATTGCAACTGAAAAAGATAATAACACACAAGGTATTTTATTTGCAGTTTTTGGAGTATTCTTTTACGGATTAATGATCTTTTCTTTTGTAAAATACTCAATAATTTTATTACCAGATTCAGCGTCTGTAGAAGGAGAAAGTTACGATACTTTGTATATGGTTACAATGGTATTAATATTGGTAGTGCAAGCAATTACACAATTTTTACTCTTTTATTTTGCTTTTAAATATAGAGGTATAAAAGATAGAAAAGCATTATTTTATGCAGATAGTCATAAGTTAGAATTAATTTGGACCGTAGTTCCTGCAGTTGTTCTAGCAGGTTTAGTACTTTATGGATTATCTGTTTGGGTTGATGTTATGGATCCTTCAGATGCAGAAAACCCATTAATTGTTGAGGTATATGCGAAACAATTTTCTTGGGAAGCTCGTTATGCTGGAGAAGATAATGAATTAGGTTTAGCGAATGTTAGAAACATTAAAGGAATTAACACTATGGGTGTTGATATGTCAGATAAAAATGCATTAGATGATATTCCTGTACGCGAATTACGTTTGCCAAAAGGAAGAAAAGTAATTTTTAAATTCCGTTCTCAAGATGTATTGCACTCTGCATATATGCCACATTTTAGAGCACAAATGAATTGTGTTCCAGGTATGGTTACTCAATTTGCTTTTACTCCTTCATTAACAACTGAAGAAATGCGATTGAACGATAAAACAATTGCTAAAGTTGATGGAATTAATAAAATACGAGCAGAAAAAGGAGAGGATGCCTATGAATTCGACTATTTACTTTTATGTAATAAAATTTGTGGTTCTTCGCATTACAATATGCAAATGAAAATTATTGTTGAAGAAGAAGAAGATTTTAATACCTGGATTAAAAATCAAAAAACAATGGCGCAAGTTGTGCAATAAATTAACTAACTACTATACTACTAAATAAAAAATAGATTATGTCAGATCATCATCATAAAGAAACATATATTACTAAATACGTTTTTAGTACTGACCATAAAATGATTTCAAAACAGTATTTAGTTACTGGTATTTTTATGGGTGTTATCGGTGTATTTATGTCCATGTTATTTCGTTTACAAATAGCTTGGCCAGATAGGTCGTTTACTATTATTGAAGCTTTTTTAGGAAACCATCAAGATGGTGGCGTTATGTCTCCAGATATTTACTTAGCTCTGGTAACAATACATGGTACCATTATGGTTTTCTTTGTATTAACGGCAGGTTTAAGTGGAACGTTTAGTAACTTATTAATACCACTTCAAATTGGAGCACGTGATATGGCTTCAGGTTTTTTAAACATGATTTCTTATTGGCTATTCTTCTTGTCAAGTGTAATAATGGTTATTTCACTTTTTGTTGAAGCTGGACCAGCATCTGCAGGTTGGACAATTTATCCACCATTAAGTGCATTGCCACAAGCAATACCTGGTTCTGGATTAGGTATGACACTATGGTTAGTATCAATGGCAATATTTATAGCATCCTCTTTAATGGGAGCTTTAAATTATATAGTAACGGTTCTTAATTTAAGAACAGTTGGTATGAAAATGACGAGATTACCATTAACAATTTGGGCATTTTTTGTAACAGCTATTATTGGAGTTGTTTCATTTCCAGTATTATTATCTGCCGCATTATTACTGATTTTTGATAGAAGCTTTGGGACATCATTCTTTTTATCAGATATATTTATTCAAGGTGAAGTATTGCATTACCAAGGAGGTTCTCCAGTTTTATTTGAACATTTATTCTGGTTTTTAGGGCATCCTGAAGTATATATTGTAATACTGCCAGCGATGGGTATTGTTTCCGAAATTATTGCATGTAACTCTCGTAAACCAATATTTGGTTATAGAGCTATGATTGGTTCTATTATAGCAATTGCATTTTTATCTACAATTGTTTGGGGACACCATATGTTTGTTTCTGGTATGAATCCATTTTTAGGTTCTGTATTTACATTTACAACATTATTAATTGCAATACCTTCAGCAGTAAAAGCATTTAACTGGATTACTACCATGTGGAAAGGGAATATTCAAATGAATACAGCAATGCTCTTTTCTATTGGGTTTGTTTCTACATTTATTTCTGGTGGTTTAACCGGAATAGTGCTTGGAGATAGTGCTTTAGATATTAACGTACACGATACGTATTTTGTGGTTGCTCACTTTCACCTAGTAATGGGTGTATCTGCAATTTATGGTATGTTTGCTGGTGTATATCACTGGTTCCCTAAATTGTATGGTAGAATGATGAATAAAACATTAGGATACTGGCACTTTTGGATAACTGTTGTTGCGGCTTATGGAGTTTTTTTCCCGATGCATTTTGTTGGATTAGCAGGTTTACCACGTAGATATTATGCAAATACAGCCTTCCCTTTATTTGATGATGTTGCGGATGTAAATATTGTTATTACAATGTTTGCAATATTAGGAGGTGCAGCTCAGATAATTTTCTTAGCAAATTTCTTTATTAGTATTTATAAAGGTAAAAAAGCAACTCAAAATCCATGGAAAGCTAATACTTTAGAATGGACAACTCCAGTTGAACACGTTCACGGAAATTGGCCAGGAGAAATTCCTGCGGTACATAGATGGGCTTACGATTATAGCAAACCGGGACATGAAGAAGATTATGTGCTACAAACGACACCGTTAAAAGAAGGAGAAGAAGAATCTTAATTCTTTAAGTTTAAAAATATATCAAAAATGCCTTTTCATTTAATTGAAAAGGCATTTTTGATTATAAAAACAATAATTATTATTCTATAATTGCTAACGGTTTTGTTTTTTTCCAATTTCCTCTTGTAAAATCTGGAAACATTTGAGAACTTCCATGTTCTGCAACTGAAGCTTCACTTAGCGGTGAAACTGCACTCCAGAAACAACCTTCATACACATTTTGATCCAAAGGTAGCCCATTTCGTAAACATTCGATAATACGGAAAGTCATTAAATAGTCCATACCGCCATGACCACCATTTTTTCTAGAGATTTCTCCCATACGTTTGTACAACGGGTGTTCATATTTTTCAAAAATAGCTTCTAATTTTTCTCCTTCTGCCCATTGATGGTGATTTTCAGTAATACCTTCAACACCTCCTTCTAAAGCTATTCTAGTAGGAAAGCCAGTTAATGTTCCTTGGGTTCCTTGTATTAGATTGTGTCTTGTATATGGACGTGGACTTGTTTCGTCCCATTGTACCATAATTGTCCGTCCAAGTGTTGTTTTTATAATAGAAGTATTAATATCTCCTCCTTTAAAATCAAGTTGATTCCATTTGTGGTTAGCGTCAAAATTTTTCTTTGCGTAAATATTTCTACCTTTCCCTGGAGAAGACATAGAAACAATACGTTCAAAATTATCTTCACCTCTTGCTAAGTTCATATATTGTGCAACAGGACCTAAGCCATGTGTTGGGTATAAATTTCCATTTCGATGTGCATAATGTGGAGTTCTCCAAGAGCCAGTTCTGCGCTCAACTTCATTCATTTGCCATTTTAACTCGTGAATATATGAAGCTTCTCCGTGAAGCAGTTCTCCTAATACACCTTGCCTGCACATATTTAGATATAATAATTCTTCACGACCGTAGTTTACATTTTCCAGCATCATACAATGCTTTTTAGTTTTTTCAGAAGTATCTACTATATCCCACAATTCCTTAATTGTTAGGGCAATTGGCACTTCAACCATAGCGTGAGCACCTTTTTTCATTGAATAAATAGCCATTTCAGCATGTGTTTCCCAAGGAGTACTTATAAAAACGAGGTCAGGTTTTTCTTTCTTCAACATCTTTTTCCACTCGTTTTCTCCACCTGTATATAAGGAAATCTCATTATGTCGTTCTCCAGCTCCAATTTCTTTACATTTATTTGCTGTTTTAGTAGCCCAATCTTCATATAAATCACAAATTGCCACTATTTCTGTACCTTCAACATTAGCGGTTCTTGTTGCGTGTCCAGAACCTCTTGCACCTACTCCAATAAAAGCACAGCGAACAGTTTCTAATTTAGGAGCAGCAAAGTCTCCCATATATGTTGCTCCAAAAGAAGTTGAAGATTTAAAGTTAGTAGCATTTAAAAAACTAGGTAAAAACGCCAAGCCAGCACTTGCAATGGACGATTTTTTAAGAAAATCTCTTCTATTAGGATTCATATTTTGCATTTAGATAAGTTAATAATCGTAAATTTAAAAATTATTATTTATTAGATCACCAAGTTATACGTTAATAAAAACTGAATTTTAGTTTGATTTGAAGTACTTTTAGCAATGTTTAAAATTAAGTATTGTCACTATTTTTTTTTATATCTTCGTGCAACTAAAGTTGTACAATAACTATGAACGAAAACTTGAATCCAGATAAAGAACATTATTCTTCAGAAGAATTAGATGTAGAAAAAAAACTACGTCCGTTAACTTTTGATGATTTTACTGGGCAGGAACAAGTTTTAGAAAATCTAAAAATATTTGTTGAAGCTGCTAATTTGCGTGAAGAAGCTTTAGATCATACATTATTTCACGGACCTCCAGGATTGGGTAAAACTACCTTGGCACATATTTTAGCAAATGAGTTAAATGCTGGCTTAAAAATTACTTCAGGACCTGTTTTAGACAAACCAGGAGATTTAGCAGGCTTATTAACTAATTTAAGTGAACGAGATGTATTATTTATTGATGAAATTCACAGATTAAGTCCGATTGTAGAGGAATATTTGTATTCTGCAATGGAAGATTACAGAATTGATATAATGATTGAATCTGGACCAAATGCACGAACTGTTCAAATAGATTTAGAACCATTTACCTTAATTGGTGCAACAACACGCTCTGGATTATTAACAGCACCCATGCGTGCACGTTTTGGTATTAGTAGCAGATTACAATATTATAAGAAAGAATTACTAACCACTATAGTGCAAAGAAGTGCAGCTATTTTAAAAGTGCCAATAGCTATGGAGGCAGCTATTGAAATTGCTGGAAGAAGTAGAGGAACTCCAAGAATTGCAAATGCATTACTTAGAAGAGTGCGAGATTTTGCACAAATAAAAGGAGACGGAACAATAACTATTAAAATAGCAAAGTTTGCTTTAAATGCTTTAAATGTAGATGCCTTTGGATTGGATGAAATGGATAATAAAATATTAATAACCATTATAGATAAATTTAAAGGTGGTCCGGTAGGTATAAGTACGTTAGCGACTGCCGTTGGTGAAAATTCTGAAACTATTGAAGAAGTTTATGAGCCCTTTTTAATACAAGAAGGATTTATTATGCGCACTCCAAGAGGTAGAGAAGTTACCCATCTAGCATATCAACATTTAGGAAAAATAAAAGGTGATTCTCAAGCGGAATTGTTTTAAACTATAAGTGACTTATGTCACAAAACTAAAGATATATCATCTTACTTTTGTTATTACAAAAACTCTAAATTTATAATAATGAGTTTACATAAAATATTTCCTTTTTTACTTTGGCTTCCTTTAACTAAAAAAACGTGGAAAGATGACTTAATTGCTGGTATTACAGGTACAATTATTGTTATTCCACAGGCAGTAGCTTTTGCTATGATTGCTGGATTGCCTCCAATTTATGGTTTTTATACAGCTATGATTACGCCAATTATAGCCGCTTTATTTGGTTCTTCATATCATTTAATTTCTGGACCTACTACAACAGGATCGATAGTTGTATTTGCGATCATAAGCAAATTTGTAACTCCTGAATCAGATTTGGAAGCATTTGTCTCCTTAACCATACTTTTATCCTTTATGGCTGGTGTAATTAAATTAGTAATGGGACTGGCTAAGATGGGGAAATTGGTAAATTTTGTTTCATATACGGTGGTTATCGGGTTTTCTGCAGGAGCAGGAATTTTAATTGCATTTAAACAATTAAAGCATGTATTTGGAATAAATGTTCCACAAGGAAGTTCTTTTTATGAAATTATTGCATACATATTTTCTCATATTAAAGAAACGAATTTATATGTACTAAGTGTGGCAATAGGAACGCTTTTAATTGCACTACTTATAAAAAAGATTAAATATATTTCTAGATTAAATATGCTTTTTGCAATGATTTTAGGTAGTGTTTTGGCAGTTGTATTAGGAGGAAATCTGCATAGTATTGAAACAATAGGAAACGTGCCGTCTAATTTACCACCTTTTATAATCCCCGATTTTAATTTTGAAGATATGCGGATGCTAACTTCAGGAGCAATTACATTGGCTTTAATTGGCTTAGTTGAAGCAGTTTCAATATCTCGGGTTATTTCACTAAGTTCTCATCAAAAATTAAATAATAATCAAGAGTTTGTGAGTCAGGGTTTAACAAATATTATTTCTAGTTTCTTTTCATCGTATGTTAGTTCAGGATCATTTTCACGTTCGGGTGTAAATTATCAGGCTGGTGCAAAAACACCTTTAGCGGCTATAATATCTGCTATAGGTTTGTTATTAGTAGTGTTGTTTTTTGCAACGTATGCTTCGTATCTAGCAAAACCTGCTATGGGTGGTATTATTTTATTAGTTGGTTATAATTTAATTGACTTTAAACGTATTAAGCAAATAATAAAAAGTAGTAAGCGAGAATTTATTGTATTGTCTGTAACACTATTAGGAACGTTATTTTTAGAATTAGAAACAGCACTGTTTTTAGGAATTCTGATATCATTATTTTTCTACTTGGAAAAAACTTCAAAACCAAATATTGCCATTGTTGGAAAAAATCAAGATAATAAGTTTATCAATATAATTAGAGATGCTACTGCTAAAGAATGTCCACAATTAAAAATGATAAGAATAGATGGTTCAATTTATTTTGGCGCTGTTGATGGAATTTCTAAATATTTTACGGATTTATATGAAAAGAACGATCAAAAACACTTGTTAATTCTTGCAAATGGAATTAACTTTATAGATATAGCAGGTGCAGAATGGTTGTCGCAAGAAGTGTTAAAATGGAGAAGTAGAGGAGGAGGGATTTATTTTGTAGGATTAAAATTAATTAGTCAGGATGTGCTTCAAAAAGGTGGTTTTTCAAAAATAATTGGAGAAGAAAACTTTTTTAAAAATAAAAATACAGCAATTGCCACAATTTATAAGAATCTAGATAAAGAAATTTGTTTAGAGTGCAAGGTTAAAATTTATGATGAGTGTAGCTAAAATTTCTAAAAATGAATTTTAAAAAATACATACCAATTTTAGACTGGCTCCCAAATTATAAAAAGGAATGGTTTAAAGGCGATTTAGGAGCTGGTTTAACCGTTGGTATTATGTTAATTCCACAAGGAATTGCTTATGCTATGATTGCGGGTTTACCTCCAATTTATGGTTTGTACACTGCAATGATTCCGCAAATTATTTACGCTATTTTTGGAACATCTCGTCAACTAGCTGTTGGTCCTGTTGCGATGGACTCTTTAATAGTTGCTTC
>NZ_JBFLKT010000250.1:0-3949 GCF_040883305.1 Lutibacter sp. | reverse complement strand
GTAGTTGGCATTCCAATAGTATTAATATTATCTTTTAAAAATATTGGCAAGCCGTACAATGAGTTTTTTAAATTTGAAGGCCGTTTTCTATCTTTTTCACGTGCTTCTTTAACAATATTAGGATTTAAAGAAATTATACTATGCAATGCTAAATCAATATTACTTTCAAATTTTCTAATTCTATATAAATAAAACAATACAATTCTTTCATAGGATAAAATTCTATTATTTACATATTCTTGAATGGTTGGAATATCTTTCTCTATTATAAAAGGAATTAAATTTTGGTAATCTTCTTCGGAAAAATAAATTAAATCTTCCTCAAATGGTTTAAAAACGTCATTCATATCCAAATACTTAGACTGAATTAGTTTAAATTTCATTCTATCTATTTCGTGATTTTGTTGCGTTGCTATTTCAGCAGTTTCATCATATTTTGTAAAAGTAACAGGACTTTCTTTTTGTTTGCAGGAAGTAACTAAAAGAACTAATAATACAACTAAGGAAAATAGGTTTTTCATGTGATTAGTTTTTATTGAAAGTATAAAAATAAAAAAACCTCTTTAGAAAAAGAGGTTTTAAATATTTTATTTATACTATTTTATTTGAAGAAAGAATCTACAAATTCAATTTTATTAAAAACTTGTAAATCGTCTATTCCTTCACCAACGCCAATATATTTAACAGGAATTTTAAATTGATCTGAAATTCCAATTACAACACCACCTTTAGCGGTTCCGTCTAATTTTGTAACTGCTAAAGAGGTTACTTCCGTTGCTAATGTGAACTGTTTGGCTTGTTCAAAAGCATTTTGACCGGTTGAACCATCTAAAACTAATAAAACATCGTGCGGTGCATCTTCAATAACTTTTTGCATTACACGTTTTATTTTAGTCAATTCGTTCATTAAATTCACTTTGTTATGCAATCTTCCAGCTGTATCAATAATTACAACATCAGCATTTTGAGCTACGGCAGATTTTAACGTATCAAACGCCACAGATGCAGGATCACTTCCCATTTCCTGACGTACAATTGGAACATCTACTCTATCTGCCCAAACTTGTAATTGATCAATTGCAGCGGCTCTAAAAGTATCTGCAGCACCTAAAACAACGCTTTTTCCAGCTTTTTTAAATTGTGAAGCCAATTTACCAATTGTTGTAGTTTTTCCAACTCCGTTAACACCAACAACCATAATTACATACGGTGTTTTCTCTGTTGGAATTGTGAAATCGGTTTCATTACCAACATTTGTTTCCGATAGTAAACCTGCAATTTCTTCACGAAGAATTTTGTTTAATTCATCCGTACCCAAATATTTATCCTTTGCAACTCGAGCTTCAATTCTATCAATTATTTTAAGCGTAGTTTCAACACCAACATCTGAAGAAACTAATACTTCTTCTAAATTATCAAGTACATCATCATCAACTTTAGTTTTACCTGCAACTGCTTTAGATAGCTTAGAAAAAAAAGTTGTTTTTGTTTTTTCTAAACCCTTGTCTAATGTTTCTTTTTTCTCTTTTGAAAATATTTTTTTAAATAAACTCATTTTCTACAATTTTACACTATAAATATAAAAACAGAAAAGCTACCCTCAATAGTTTGAAAGTAGCTTTATATTATTTTAAAAACAAAAATTTATTTTTTGCTCAAAAAGTCTTTTACGTTTGCTGGATCCATAATTGCTTCTACAAAAGTATAAGCACCTGATTTAGGTGATTTTACCATTTTTATAGCTTTGGTTAATCTTTTCGATCCTGTTTGTAACGATGCTACTGATTTCTTTGCCATGGTCTATGTTATTTGATGTTTTCTAAATGAAAACCTCTAATTATTTAATTTCTTTATGAACAGTCATTTTCTTCAAGATAGGATTGAATTTTTTAATTTCCATTCTATCAGGAGTATTCTTTTTATTCTTAGTAGTAATATATCTAGAAGTACCAGCTTGCCCTGAAGCTTTGTGCTCAGTACATTCTAAAATTACCTGAATTCTGTTTCCTTTAGTCTTTGCCATTACTTATTATTTTTTTAAAAAACCTTTTTCTCTTGCGTCTTTAATAACAGCAGAGATTCCTAATTTATTAATATTCTTTAAGGCAGAAGTAGATACTTTTAAAGTAACCCACTTATCCTCTTCAGGAATATAAAAACGCTTTTTAATTAAATTAGCGTCAAATTTTCTTTTTGTTCTATTCAATGCGTGAGAAACATTGTTTCCAACCATTGCTTTTTTTCCAGTAAGTTCACAAACTCTTGACATATTTCTGTACCTTTTTTATGTATTCTCAAAACGAGATGCAAAATTAATTTTTTAAATCTAAATACACAAACTTATTTGACTAGTTTTTTAAAATTTCTTTTCTAAGCAATTCTAATGCTTTGTTTGAAGCTCTTTCTATAACCTTTTCTCTTGGCTTTCCAAAAAAGTATTCTTTAGAAAAAACCTTAGTAGGAGTAGCAATCGCAATAAAAACTGTCCCTACTGTTGTGTCTGTTAAATCGGTTGTAGGCCCAGCGTTTCCTGTGGTTGCAATTGCATAATCCGATTTATATTTTTGCTGAATTCCAATCGCCATTGCATCTGCAACTTCTGCACTTACCACAGAAAAACGTTCAATTAATTCTTTAGCTACATTTAATTCAGAAATTTTTAGTGATGCCTGATATGCAACAATACCTCCCACAAAATAACCCGAAGCACCCGGAATTGCCGTCAACATTTTAGAAATTGCACCTCCAGTACAACTTTCTGCCACTGCTAAAGTTTGCTTTTTTTCTTTTAACAACTTATTAATGGCAACCTCAATTGTTTCTGTATCATCAAATCCAACAATTATTTCAGGAATTATTTTAAAAAGTTTTTCTACTTCTAAACGTATACTCGTTTCTAATAACTTTTTTTCAATTCCTTTGGCGGTTAATCTTAGTCTTAACTTTCCGTACGCTGGCAAATAGGCTAATTTTATAAAATTTGGTAAATTATCTTCCCAAGTTTCTAAGCGTTCAGCAACCATACTTTCTCCCATTCCATAAGTAATTATGGTTTTATGAATAATAAAAGGCAACTTAAAGGTTTCAATTAGTTTTGGCAAAACGCTATCTTGCATTAACCCCTTCATTTCATTTGGAACGCCTGGTAAAGAAATTATTACTTTATTTTTAGCACGAAACCACATTCCTGGTGCTGTTCCCCAATTATTTTTTAAAGGAATACATTTTGAAGGCACCAACGCCTGATCTCTATTTATAACTGAGAAAGGATAGTTAAGCTTTGCAAACATTTCTTTAATATTTGCAACAATTTCTTCATTCAGAATCAACTCATCATTAAAATATTCTGCTAACGTTAATTTTGTAATATCATCTTTTGTAGGTCCCAAACCACCCGTTAAAATAACAATATCCGAATTTAATTGTGCTTCATTTAACGCTCTTAAAATATGCTCTTTTGAATCTTGAATGGAAGTTATTTGATAAACTGAAACTCCAATTTTGTTTAATTCTTCTGCAATCCACTTCGAATTTGAATCTAAAATTTGCCCTATTAAAATTTCATCTCCAATAGTAATTATTTCTGCTTGCATTTCTTTAAAAATATTTTGATAAAAGTACTAATTCTAACGCAACCTTTTTTATAAATATACATCTATAGTATTAAAAGAGAAAGTATTAATAAACAACAATTTAGAAAGCTATGATCGCACCTGATGAATTAAATGACAACGAACTTATTGAACAAATTGAAAATTGTACTTTAAGTCCTTCTTTTTTTACACACGAAGTTCTTTTGAGAATGTCGTATATTTTAATTGAAAAATATGGACTTGAAACAGCAATTATTAAAAATTGTGAATTGAAAGAAAATTATTTCAAAACAGCCCTAAACAGCAATAAATTTAATTATACGTTAACAAGAGCCTACACTGAAATTTTATATTAC
>NZ_JBFLKT010000249.1:0-4647 GCF_040883305.1 Lutibacter sp. | reverse complement strand
AAGGGTTTATCTTCATATTAATATTTAGAAGCTATAATAAAACAACGAAAGCAACATCATCAAATCTTAGTTCAACTAAACAATATAATTGCTTAGCCTAAATTATAAAACCAGATGAATATGGGACTTGTGCAGTTAATGGACATTTTATAAAAATAATAGATGTTTTTTAGATTGCGCCTAATTTATTATATAATCTTAAAATTTTTTATAGCTTTTTCATGCTTTTCAAAATTTAAAAATTGAATAATAATAAGGGCAATAAGTGGTGAAAGGGCAGTAATTATAAATACGTAATCCCAACTCATACTTTCTTTTAAAACACCAACTAACCAAGCCCCAACAGATCTACCCATATTTGCTAATGCCATATATAAAGTAAATTGCGTAGCGGCTACCGTTCTCCAACATAGCTGCATTCCCGTTGCAAACGTTGCAATATTAAGAAAGATAGACAAAAGATAATATAATAAGACAAAAGAAAAAACCACTTTTGCAACACCCCAAAAACTTGGAAAAAATGCAAAAGACACAATCAAAACAATTAAAAATACAAGATAAATAGATAGCATTCTTTTTTTACCAAAAAAATCAACCAAAGCTCCACCTACAAACATTCCAAAAATTCCTCCAACAACTGTTGTTATCGAATAAACTTGTGAATAGGTTGTGTTTGTCCAATCAAGTTCTTGAATAGTAAAAATTGGTAAAAGTGTATCTACCAAACCATACATAATACCCAATACAAAAAGCGCTAAGCACAGTAGTAAACTAGACGGAAGGATGGTTACTTTAAATAGATTTTTAAAAATATGTTTCCAACTAAACAATTGTGCATTTTTTGAGTCATTTGAGGCTTCTCCCTTTGTCCAAGGCATTAGTTTTTCTCCAGGACGTTCTCTAAAACATATTGGAACTAACATAATAAAGGCAGTAGTTATGGAGAGCGAAGCAATTGCGGTTGAAAATCCAACTGCATTAATTAACGCAGTTCCAACAACCAATGATAGTGCAGTTCCAATTGTTTTAGAGCCCCACATTAATCCATTCGCCCTTGCCTGTTGAGGGATAGGCACAACATCAATTGCCATACCATCTGTTGCAACATCTTGAAATGCTCCAAAAAAGCTTATTAAAAACCCAGAAATCATTAAACTATTAAGGTCATTCAGCGGATCTGCTATAAGTCCAATACTTAAAAAACTCAGAATTAATCCTAATTGTCCAAAAATAACCCAAGGTCGTTTTCGCCCCATTGATAGAATAGTATACCTATCCATTAGTGGTGCTATAAGAATTTTGAAACTCCACGGAATTCCTATAACTGCAACAAAACTTGCAATTTCCACAGGAGTTTTATTATTCATAGCAAGCCAAGCCGGAATTGCAAAAAACGTAATACCCTCAGGAATGCCTTGTGCAATATAAAGTGCAGAAAACGTCAAGTACCTTAAAACAGGATTTTCCGTTAAAAACAAGTTTTTTTCCTTTACTAGTACTTTTTCATTTTCATCAAATTCCATAATGTTCGTATTTTATAATAGTAATGTATATCCAATAATTTGGTATCTACTAATTCTTTAAAATCTCGCACAATATGTGAAATAGTAATAGTTATAAATTCTTGTTAAGATTTTGATCAGTGTTTCAAATATATTAAAAAATAATTTAACATACTCAATTTCAATAATCTATACACTTTACCCCAACCAACCTTCTCTATCTAAACTTCTGTATTGTATGGCTTCAGAAATATGAGCAGACGAAATATCAGTTACACCTTCAAGATCAGCAATGGTTCTAGAAACTTTTAAAATTCTATCGTAAGCTCTTGCCGATAAATTTAACCGTTCCATAGCATTTTTTAAGAGATTCTTACTTTCTTCGCTTAGTTTACAGAATTTGCGAATTTGTTTTACACTCATTTGTGCGTTGTAATGTACATTTTCAAGTTCTATAAAACGTTCAGATTGCTTTTCCCGTGCTTTTGTTACACGTTCTCTTATAAGTTTACTCGGTTCGGCTAATTGCTCTTCAGAAAGTTTTTCAAAAGGAACAGGATTTACTTCAATATGAATATCAATTCGATCTAAAAGAGGTCCGGAAATTTTACTTAAATAGCGTTGCATTTCTGCGGGTGATGAGGTTACAGGCGCATCTGGATCGTTAAAATAACCGCTCGGACTCGGATTCATGCTTGCTACTAGCATAAAACTACTTGGATACGTTACTGTAAATCGCGCCCTTGAAATAGTAACTTCCCTATCTTCTAAAGGTTGTCGCATTACTTCTAAAACGGTGCGTTTAAATTCTGGTAATTCATCTAAAAACAACACACCATTGTGCGATAATGAAATTTCGCCTGGCTGCGGATATTGCCCACCACCAACAAGCGCAACATCTGAAATAGTATGGTGCGGAGATCGAAACGGGCGTTGACACATTAAACCACTTTCTTTAACTTTACCAACTACAGAATGAATTTTTGTAGTTTCCAAGGCTTCCTGCAAGGTCATTGGTGGTAAAATGGAAGGCAATCGTTTGCTTAACATAGTTTTACCACTTCCTGGAGGCCCAACAAGTATAATGTTATGTCCGCCAGCAGCAGCAATTTCCATAGAACGTTTTACAGATTCTTGTCCTTTTACATCTGCAAAATCAAATTCTGGATTGTCAAGGTTTTTGTAAAATTCTGCACGCGTATCAATTATAGTTTGTTCGAGTTCAGCTTTTTCATCAAAAAAATTAATAACTTCAGTAATATTTTCTACACCAAATACTTTTAAGTCGCTAACAATTGCAGCTTCTTTTGCATTTTGTTTTGGTAAAATAAAACCTTTAAACCCTTCTTCTCGTGCTTTAATTGCTATTGGTAACGCGCCTTTTATTGGTTGTAAACTTCCATCTAAAGAAAGTTCTCCCATAATTATATAATCACCAACTTTTTCTGGTTTAATTTGATTTGAAGCAGCTAAAATCCCAATGGCTAATGTTAAATCGTATGCAGAACCTTCTTTACGCAGATCCGCTGGAGCCATATTAATAGTAATCTTTTTACCAGGAAGTTTGTACTTATTATTATTTAACGCTGCGGAAATTCTGTAACTACTTTCTTTAATAGCATTGTCTGGCAAACCAACTAAATGATATCCAATTCCTTTATCAATATTAACTTCAACCGTTATGGTTGTAGCTTCCACACCGAAAACGGCGCTACCAAAAATTTTAACAAGCATAGCAATTATTATTTTTATTTAAAACTTAATAAAAAGTTTTTTTGTTGATTCTCTTTCTACCAATTTAGTTTTTATAATTTCAGTTTTAATATCATCAAATTTAATTCTACCTTCAAGTTTGTCTATAAGACGTGTTGCTGCAACTTCACCAGTTGTATGTGCAAAACGATTAACACTTGTTAAAGGTGGAGACCCGTATCTGGATAAAATTCCATTTGTAAACCCAATAATGGAAACTTCCTCTGGAATTTTTACATTTCTTTTATTTAAAACCTGTGTTGCAATTGCTCCAGAAACTTCATCTACAGAAAAAATACCATCAACTTTATTGTTATCTAACATATGATTTATACGTTCAATTAAGTTGTTTTCATCATCTTGTTTAATAATCAAATTTTCGTTTGGAGTTACGCCATATTTTGTAAGTGCTTTTAAATATCCTTTTATTCTGAATTCATTAATATTTAATCCTTCGGAAGTAGAGATTAATGCAATGTCTTTACAGCCAGATTTCATTAAAAATCGTGTTGCTTTATAAGCACTTTTAATATTATCTGTCACTACTTTATCGCAATTAATATCTTTATGTACACGGTCGTATAGCACAATTGGAGTTTCTTCCTCTAAAATATCATGAAAGTGATCAAACTTTTTTAATTTTAACGTTTCCACCGAAACACAAGCAATAAAACCGTCTATTGTTCCATTGGAAAGCATTTCCATAGTTTCAACTTCTTTTTCATAAGATTCATTTGTAATACAAGTGATTATGCTATAGCCTTTTTCGGTAGCTACTTTTTCAATTCCACGAAGTGCTCTTGCAAAGTAATAATTTAAAATATTGGGAATAAGAATTCCAATTGTTTTTGTTTTTTTGTTTTGTAAACTTAACGCAAGCGTATTTGGCTTGTACTTGTGAAGTTTAGCATATTCTTGAATTTTGCCTTTTGTTTCGTCACTTATTTCGTAACTATCATTTAAAGCTTTTGAAACTGTTGAAATTGAAACGCCTAGAGCTTTTGCAATTTGTTTTATGGTTATTCTTTTATTCATTTTTTGGTTGAATAGTTAATTTAGTTGAACTATTAATAATTTCTTCTTTATTTAGTTTCATTTTTCTGAATTCACCTTTATTATACATTTCGGTTTGATCTTTATAATGTTTACTAAATGGGTTTCCAGACTGACCTGTTGGCAAGATACTAATACTATTTTCAATATCCGAAAAATCTATAATTCTTCTTGTTGAAGGACCTGCATTTACAGTGTATATTCCAGTATCATTATAATCATATCCCCTATTGTCAATAACTTCTTTTGCCCCTTTTATTGGAAATGGCCCCACATTAAAGTACTTTTTTAAAGCCGCTATTGTACCTAACGGATGTCCGTGCTCCAGAGTATGTACTTT
>NZ_JBFLKT010000248.1:0-11172 GCF_040883305.1 Lutibacter sp. | reverse complement strand
TGCATCTACAACTGCTATATCAAGTTCACCATTTTTAATAGCTTCAACAACTATGGCATTATTTACTGTGCTTACTTTAGGCATTTCAATATGCATTCCGGCTTTCATTGCTGCAACACGATCAATAACCGCAAACCAATCTGAAACCACAATTCCTTTAAAACCCCAATCTTTTTTTAAGATTTCGGTTAATAAAAATTTACTTTGCGTACCGTATTCACCCTGAACTCTATTGTAACAAGCCATCACCGTCCAAGGTTGTGCTTTTTTTACTGCAATTTCAAACGGTGTTAGGTATATTTCATGCAACGTACGCGAGTCAACATTTGAATTGTTAAACATACGCATGGTTTCAACATTATTAGCCGTAAAATGTTTTAATGAAGTTCCTACTCCCACACTTTGCACTCCGTTTATATAAGCAGCACCCATCTCTCCTGATAAAATTGGATCTTCAGAAAAATATTCAAAATTTCGACCGCCCAATACAGAGCGTTTTATATTTACACCAGGACCTAAAAGCACACTTACACCTTGCGCCTGTGCCTCATCACCCAAAGTTTGACCTACTTTGTATACTAAATCCACATCCCAGGTTGCTGCAAGTGCAGAAGCAGTAGGAAAACACGTTGCTTGTAACTGATCTCCATAACCTGGTTTATTAGTGGCAGGAGCACGACGTAAGCCGTGAGGTCCGTCAGCCAGCCAAATCCAAGGAATATCTAGTCGTTCAATAGGCATTGTACTCCAATCATCTCTACCTGAACAAAGAGCTACTTTTTCTTCAATAGTTAATTTAGAAATTAATTGTGTAATTTTTTTCTCAATGTCAATTTCTTGTTGAGTTTGCGCTTTTAAATTCATAGTTATTAACACTAAGAATGAAATTAATACTGTTTTTTTCATATTTTTCCTTTAGGTATTTATCCGAAAATAAATATGTAGTATTCTAATTTTTTATAAAAATCAATAAAGTCACCTTAAAAAATCTATTTATACCATAACTTACTTTCGATTTTTTGTTGCTTCTAATTCACGTTCTGCCCTTTTCACCACAAGTGCTTCTTTTATTTCATGAGCTCTGGCTTCTGTAATATTATATCGCCAAACCAAAATAATGGCAATTAAAGCTGCAATTATTGGAATAATTATATCTGCCAATCGTAAATTGGTAATTGTATCAACAGATTGGACTTTAATACTTTCATCAAAACCAACCATCTGTAAAACAACACCACTTGTAAGCATTGCCAAGGCTGTTCCTAGTTTTACCATCCACCAGTAAACAGCACCAAACATTCCTTCTCGACGCTCTCCGTTGTTCAATTCATCTAGATCGCAAACATCAGCAGTCATTGACATCATTAGCGTAAATAAACCTCCAATTCCGAAAGAAAGGAATGGAATAGGCATAAACATTAACCAAGGATTACCTGGGTCAAATCCCCACCATTTCAACACATAACCAATAATTGATAGTAAGGTGGCAACTACAAAAGCTTTTCTTTTACCAATTTTTTCAGAAATTTTGGTAACAACAGGAATTACTAAAAACATAGTAGCTAAAGCACTTACAGTTCCAAACCAAGCCGGCCAAGATCCAGCGGCAACTGTATCTCCTTGAAATAAATAGTAAACAATTATAAAGAACGAAAACTGCGCAATTGTCTGGAATCCATTAAAAATGAAGAAAGTAGCTCCACATAATTTCATAAACTGCTTATTTTTTAGCGTTAATAAAATCCCTCGAATAAATTCTTTTGTATTTGCTGCTAATTCGCTCTTTGAAAGGTCTTTCAATTTGCTTTTATCAACTTCCATTTCTTTATTAAATAGCGCAGGTAAAATTCCTAAAACCATACACAAACCTCCAACCCAAATAGCCATTATCTTAGCTCCTTCGGGTGCACTTTCAAACAACGATTGATCGTAAATAATTACCCAAAACCACGGTGCAATTACCCAGGCCATTTGTCCCATAAATTGTGAAACTGCCATTAGTCGTGTACGTTCGTTATAATCAGGAGTCATTTCATAACCCAAGCCAATTAAAGGTGTCGCAAAAATTGTATAACCAACATAAAAGAACATTGAAACTATTAAAAAATAAAAGAAATTGTACATTTCAGAGTCTTCTGGATTTAACTGCCACATAATCATGTATGCAACCCCAGAAATTACACTTCCTAAAAGAATGTATGGTTTTCGGCGTCCCCATTTTGACTTTGTATTGTCTGAAATAAAACCCATTATTGGGTCTGTAAGTGCATCCATAAAACGAGGTAACGCACCTAACAAACCTGCTAAAACCGGATTCATTCCTAAAGACATTACTAACACAACCATAAAAACACCTAGAGCGGCAGGAAATAATTGATTGGCTAAATGCCCGGACCCAAATGCTAATTTTTGTCCGAAAGGAACAATATCTGCAGGTGCTGTTTTGTGATGTGTCATAATTGTTTGGTTTAGTTCGTATTTTTTAAGTAAACATAAATATGTGCTCTATTACTATTCTTCAATTGGCTTATCTTTTAATGGTGGGGCTAAAACATCTTGCATTAACTCATTTATATTACCATTATATGTTTTTGTAATTTGCTTACCATCTCTAGTTAATCCTTTAAAAACACCTTCATCTACCAAATTCCATATAGCGTATTTAGCTTCACTGTTTAGGTTAATCAATCCGAAATGGTTTTCTGAACCAACTGGGTTTGCAGCATCTTTCCATTGTTCATCAAAGGCTTCAAAATAGAATAATGAAATATTTTCCTTATTTGTCCACGCTCTCATTTGTTTGTAATAAGTACCTGCTTTGTATTCATCAGCAGCTCTTGAATTGTCTTTTCCGTAATGCCCGTCAGATATTGTTGTCCAACCAGATTCCCCTATATGAATTGTTTTTGTAGAATCTATACTTTTCACATAGTTTGAAACCTCTTGATATTGTTTTTTCGCAAATTCTAGTGCACGTAACATCGCTGCATCAACTTGTTCTTTATCTGATAAATCTGCTTCATTTTCAGGAACTACCCAAAACTGTGGGTTATAATATGAATTATGCATTGGATATGTATGCATAGAAACATAATCAACTGCATTTATTAAAGCTTCTAAATCTGGTGTGCGATAACTAGGATCTCCACCTCCCCATGATGCAAAATCATCAGAGCTGGTAATCCATAAATCTTTTGATAATTCCCCTCGCTTTTTTAGTTCTTGTAAATGATTTACCCATTTTAAAATTACACTTGGTTGTACATAATAACTTGTTGCCCAACGAACCATTGCTTCATTACCAATGGCTATAATTTTAACTATGCCTGGATATTGCTTAGCCAATTCAACAGCGGTTGCAATTTCTTTAGCATTACGTTCACTTTCTTCATTATGATCTGGCTCTAAGTCAGTCCAAGCATTTCTACAATCTATCCAAGCGCCTAACATTACATACATTTCAAAGTTTGCATCTTCCTGCTTTAATTCTGAAATTGCTTTTAATAGATTAGATGCTTGTTCTAAATGAACATTATACGTACGTAAAATTTTAACATTCATTGCTGCTAAAATTTTCATATCAGCTTTTAATTCTTCAATTGTTGGCTGAACATCACGTGTAATTTCTCTATAACCTCCATATGAAATTGCTAAATATTCAGGATTTTCTAAAATATCTTTTGCTGTTATTTCTGATTTATTTTGATTTTCTGAACAACTCATAAAAAATGCTACACTTACTAATAATAAAAAGAATATTAACCTTGCTTTCATAATTACATTTGCTTTAATTCCGTTTTATTGAAACTATTATTTTTTCAATTTTTCCTGTTCTGCTAAAAATTTGATTACTGCGCTCCGCATCAAGACTTAATGCGTCGAAAAGTACGCTAGGACCTTCATTAAAAACCACATCTATTCCACTTTCTGATGCCATTTTATAAATTACAGGAATTTGGCAATACGTAAAGCAAAGCGACTGAGGTTCTAATTCAATTTCTTTTGCCTCATTATTAATGTTAAAATAATTGAAAGTTTTTGATTTCTTTAAAAATTGTTCTTCTCTTAATAATTTCGGATTAAAATGAATGGTTCCCTCTTTAACAAAAACACCTAATTCGCCAAATCTGCTTAAAACGTCCTCTTTAACCTGCCCAGTCATTCCTGGTTGCTGCGCGCCCTTTCCTCCTGGTGTATGTGAATATGGGTCAGTTGGGAAAGCACCATATAATTTTGGAGATTTATGAACACCGATTCCTTCATAAATTTCAAAATAATGATCAAACATTTTACCAATTAAAACATCACTTTCCTTATTTTCAATTGCTCTTAAACAACTTTCATGAACCGACAACAATAATTTTGAAACCATATGCCAATAAATTGATCCTAAACCTTCATATCCGAAAAATGTTCCTGATCTTCCAGTGAATGCTTTATGATTAAATATTTTTTCAAAAACACCTAAAACCACCTCTTCATCTTTTTCAATTAGTAATTGATATGATTCATGTAAATTGTCTAAAGCTTCTTGTAAACTACTTGCATTGTTGAAATTTCCGTTGAAATGGTAATTTCCAAAACAATCAACTTGTATAATTTGAGTGTTACCATCTTTAGCAAGCTGTTTTAACAACGCTGATTTTTGAACATCGGTTTTAGAAATATTATTTTTATCACTAAATCTTGGTAGTTCTTTATTTGGATATAAAATATAACTGTACTGATCTGGTCTAAACAAAGCACTTGCCTTTAAAGCATCTAATACCTCCAAACTATTTTTAGAAGAAAGATACCCCGAACTTAAAACCGCTACTTGACCTTCTAACATTTCTGGTAAGTACGAAATTGATACCTCATCCTTGTTTTCAACAGTCATTAAATTGTAGGCATGGTATAAATTATCGGCTCTTTTATTTGCATCAATCGAATGATCTAAATATTGAAGTGTAGCTTTGGTAAAGTTTACTAAATCAGATTTTGAAACTGTTTCTTTATTACTTGAAAAACCTTTTTCATATACAGTTGTTCTGTAATTACTTGCTGCATTTCCTAGTCCATCTAACACTGTTTTTCTTTCCTTGTCTGAAACTTTTCCAGCTAAAATATTTTTGTTGCTGTTTAGTGTTGCTGTAACTTCATTAAAAAATAATGCCAATTCACTAGAGATTTCAACAGTATCCATATCGGATTTTAAAACTACTTCTTCTAGGAATTTCAAAAAGCGTCTTAAATAATACAATGTTACCATTGAAACACCATTACCAACTAAAGCATTGTTAGCATCATTCCATTCCGGACGTTGTGTATTCATCCAAATACCACCTTCAGGAATTAAGTTTGAAACTTTTGCTAATACTGTTACTAATAGTTTTTCGACAAGATTTACTTTATAAATAAAATAATTTTCATCACGCAACAAGGCGCCATCAGCACCTAACTGAGTTTTCTTTTCATTTATATTTTCATCTAGTTCCACATCAAATTCAATCGTATCTTTAGGATTTTTTAAAATATCCTCATAACTTTTGATTTTGTAAGGCACATTGGCATATACAAAGATTTCTTTACTAAAATAGTTTGATAATTTATTTGGATAATGATTTTCAATAAATTCTAAAAACTTTAATAAATAAATAATTTGATGATCGCCCCAATATCCAATATATGACCACGGATTGTCTGGTTCTACTGTTTCCCAATCGAAACCATCTTTTGTAACGCGGTACGGATTATAACCCTCAAATGTTGTAGCATTTAAAAACTTATGAATCATACTTTCAATAAACTCAGGATATGAATGTGCTAAAGCTTCCCAGTTTTGGAAAATATCTCTCCAGTTCCCTTCATAATCTAATATTTTTGAACCATCAATTTCACTTTTTGTATTAATAGAAAACTTGTTCCAAGGTCTACTTGGATCCCCATGTCTTCTACTAAATTTCAACGGCATATATTCAAAACAAAGTCTTTTAAAATTTTTATCAGCTTGATTATTTGCTAGTTCTTTTAAAAATTCTAATGAAAATATTTCTGGAAGATTTGTCAATTCATCTTCTTTCTTTTTTAGAACTTTTTTATTGGCGTTTGCAATGTATTTTATAAAATCACCTTTTTCAATTTGATAATTAAAATCAAAAATACCACCACGCATGATGTTGAAAAGTGTGTTTGAAAAATGTCTTGAATTAATTAAATTATCATTTGATAATTGAATTCCATCTGCAGCACCTGTAAGCTGAATTAATTTAGTGGTACCTCGTTCAATGTTTGCCTGAATTTTGGTTGCTAAATGCTGTTCATTAATTATAGTTCTTTTAATTTCATTTATATCAACAATGGTTTGATTAACATTCGCAACAAGCATCCAGTTTTTTTCTGAATTTGCATTTAAAGTTAAATCTGAACATGTAAAATAAGCTCCTTTCTCTGCTTTTACATCAACTTCTTGCTGAATCTCTTTTCCTTTTCTGAAATCATTTAATTGTAATGACGATAATAAATAAGTAGGTTTTTCAACACCAACAGACCAAACAATATTAGCTTTAAGCGCTTCACTTGGCTCTGCTTTATCAACAATAATAGCACTTAATGCGTAAATCCCTAAACCTTCAGTAGCTTCTAATTCACATTTTTTATAGGCATCTACTAAGTTACTACTTGCATTTTGCAAATCCGAAGATACGCCATAAGGAAGAATATTCTGAATACCATCTAATACAGTAACTTTAAGCGTTTTGTTAGTGTTATTAACTATTGTTGATTTTTTTACAAATCCGTACTTACTACTTGAGCACCATTCATATTTAAAAGTCACACCTAAATCATGATTTATTTCTTCAAAAATCACTTTGTTTCCGTAACTGTTTTTGTATAAATTTCTGCTAATATTATAAATACCTTCATACCTATTTGAAAACGGTTCCCACAAATATGTTCTTCCTTCTAAATGAATTTGAACAATGGTTTTACTTCCGGTAATTTCAGCACTTTCAGTAATTTTATCGTCGGTATAATATGGGAATAATGCATAATTACTATTTTTTCTTCCTGCAGTTAATCCGCCATTACTAGAAATAAACATCCAATGGTTTGAATTACTAACTATACTCATAAAAAAAGGTCTCATTTCATTTACATTAGAAATTTTATAATAACTTTCATTTCCAATAGTAACTACATTTCCCTTTACTTCATTAACTTCATAAGAAGCTTTATTTTCACCTAAATACATCAAAATATTATTTTATAACTTTAATAAAAACCTCTTTCAAATTAATATTTAAAAGAGGTTGATTTTTTTAAATATGCTCTTTATTTAATTTATTTTAAATGGAATATTAGCTGTTGCAGCATTTTCTTGTCCATCATCTACATATCCAAACAATCTATAAGCTCCTTTTTCTGCAGAAACTTTAAATTTTAATTCACCATTTTTATCACTTAGAACCGTAAAATCAACTGCATCTGGTCTGTTTTCAAAATCTCCACCATCTTTTAGGTCTGTGCTTTCTTTTAATATTTCCCAACGGTAATTTAATTGATCATCCTCAATATCATTTACTTTAATAATTGCCAAATTTTCTTCGTCTGCATTTAAAATTACATTTTCGTAAGCGGTTTTGTTATTAATTGTAAACGACTCTATTTGCGGTGCTCTATTTTCTGGCCAAGCTCCATTCCATAGATAATGCATTACATCGACAGATTCTGTTTCTTTACCATCTTCTAAAATCACACCATACCAAGTTGGTGTACGTTCTTGCTTTTGCCCCCATAGAAACACATACGAACCAACACATTTTAATGAATCAGCTTCAATTGCTGCTTTATACCTTTTTAAATAATTTGCTGCTTTTAGGGTACTATTTTCTTCAATTGGCGCACCCCATGATGTTTTTGGAACTTCCCAATGCCCCGTTGCACCCCATTCTGTAACCATATAAGGACCATCCCAACCAAATTCTTTAATTTGTTGAGGCAACTCAAGTATTTTAGCATACAGCTGTACAGAAAGTAAATCTAAATCTGTACATCGTTCTTTTATTAAATCTATTTCCCGTTGAGAAATTCCAGCTAAAGTTGTAGTGGTTAAATGATTTGGATCTACCTCGTGAATCATTTTTGAAATATCATTTACAGCATCCCAAACTTTAGGGTTTCTTGCACGTAAATTTAGCTCGTTACCAATTGCCCAAATAAACAATGCCGGATGATCTTTTAAAGCTATTACCTCTTTTTTAATTCGTTCAAATTGTTCTTTTACAGCAACTTCATCATTATAATCAAAGCCGTGTCGCTCCCTTGCAACTTCAATACCCATAGTTACCATTAATCCATTTTTAAGTGCTTCATCTAGCACTTCTTTTCCAGATTGCTGACCATTATCTGTTCTCCAAGTTCTAAAAGAATTACCTCCATGTTTAGCAACTGAGGCAATGCTTCCAAATTCTAAACCAGCTCCTTTAATGTAAAAAGGTTCGTCGTTTACATATAATTGAAATTGCCCATTATTGTTTTTCAATTCAACTTTTACAGCTTTGTTACTTGTCATAGTTTCTTTTTTAGATTGCTTTGTATTGCAACCATAAAAAAGTGAAATGCAAAAAACAATTAGTACTATATTTTTCATTTTTATTTATTATGATCTAATTAATAATTCTTCTACTTCTTCTAGTGTTTTTCCTTTTGTTTCAATAACATATTTTAAAACAAATAATAATGATAAAATTGCCATACCTGCATAAATTGCAAAAGTTATTGTTGGCCCTAAATTGGTAAGTTCCCAAGGAAAAAACTGGGTTACGGTGTAACTTACTAGGGAATTAAAGAAACCTACTACAGAAATTGCAATTCCTTTTACATTTCCAGGGAAAATTTCTGACAGCATAGTCCACATTACTGGACCTAATGAAATGGCAAAAGCTGCAACATATAATAATATTGCTATTAGCACCAATGTTGCATTTATACTAATAAAACTTTTTATTTCATTTTGTTTGAACTCTGTGAATTGAGCTTCGTTTAATAAAGGTTGAACGTTTTCAAATAATTCATTTTGAGATACAAATGAAAGTCCTTTTAACTCATTTAATGCAGTTTTAATTTCCGGGTTACTTATTTTTTCTATAGTAGTTTCATTAAAATTATAAGTAGCATTATTAAAAGCCAATGTTGCCATAGATAAAGCAATTGCCATTGCAGAAGTGCCAATAATTAACAATGGTTTTCTTCCTAATTTATCAATTAAATAAATGGCTACAAAAGTAAAAACTAAGTTTGTTAAACCTACAACAATAGCTTGCAAAAAGGAAGCGTCTGTACTACCTCCTGCTTGTTCAAAAATTGTTGGAGCATAATAAAATATGGCATTAATGCCTGTAATTTGTTGAAAAAACGCCAAACCAAAAGCAATAATTACAATAATGCGCATTCTTTTGCTAAAGAAATCTGCGTAGGTTCCTTTTGCTTCTTTTTTGTCGATACCTCTTTGAATTTCACTTATTGTTTTTTCAGCAAATTCTTCACCACCAATTTTTACCAATGTTTTTTCAGCGATTTCAACTTTGCCTAATTTTTGAATTAACCAACGTGGGCTTCTTGGCACTAAAAACAGCGATAAAAAATAAATAATTGCAGGAATTGCTTCAACACCTAGCATCCATCTCCAACTTTCTCCATCTAAATCTTTTAAAAAATAATTAGAAAAATATGCAACAGAAATACCTAAAACAATGTTTAATTGATTTAACGAAACCAAACTACCTCTTAATTTTGGTGGTGCAATTTCAGCAATATAAATTGGTGCAATTAAAATTGCTCCTCCAATACCAACACCTCCTATTATTCTAGCAATAACAAATGAAATATAATTTGTTGCAAATGCAGACCATAATGCTGAAACTGTAAATAATAGTGCTGTTAATATCAGTATTTTTTTTCTACCGAATTTATCACTTAATGGACCTGCTGTAATATTACCAGCCATGGCACCAAAAATTACACACCCAACTGAAAAACCAAGTTCCCAATCAGACATTTCAAAATAAGTTCTTATGCCGTTTACGGCTCCTGAAATAACCGCACTATCGAAGCCTAATAAAAAGCCCCCCATTGCTACAATTAAACTTATTGAAATAGTATATGATTTATTCATAATTTTTAGTTGGTTTCGGTTGGTTAAATTAATTCAAATTTATTTTAAAAGCATTGTTTGAATTGCATGTGCTGGCATATTTAAGGTTGCAGTTTTTGAACCTACAGTGACTGTATAAGATAATGCTTCACTACTTTGGTTCATTGCTACAATTACCACAGTATTATCTTCATTTACAAAAGCAGTAGTAATTAACTTATTGGAACTAGAAGCACTTGAAATTCGTTTTGCTCCTGGTCTAATAAATTTGGAAAAATGTCCGATATAATAGTAAGAATTGGTAAATGTTAATTCACCTGTATTGGAATCTCCATGCACAGGTGCAAAACATAAATTATTTACATGATTTGGCCCGCCAGTTTCGTCTAACAAAATATTCCAATCAGTCCAAGCTACAGTACCGTTGTTAAAATCGTTTATCATTGATTTTCCATAACGTTCTGCTAATTTTGGATCTTCATTTATAATTCTACTTAAATCATAACCTTCGGTACAACCTTCAGTAAATACTAAATTTTTATCCGGATATGCCTCGTAAACTTTTGCTACATTATCAAACATTGGCTCCCCGTCTTTCCAATCTTCATACCAATGAAATCCAACACCCCAAACATATTTTGATGCTTCTGGATCGTTTAATATAGTACTTGCTCTCTGAAAAATTAAATCCCGATTGTGATCCCAAACAATTATTTTTTTATCACCCAACCCTTCGTTTTCTAATGTTGGCCCTAAGTGATTTTTTAAGAAATCTCGCTCTTCTTCAGCTGTATAAATACAAGATTCCCACCGTTGAGTTGCCATTGGCTCATTTTGTATAGTTAATCCCCAAATTGGAACTCCTTCTTTTTCATAAGCTTTAATAAATTTCGCATAATATTTTGCCCAAGATGCAGCAAATTCAGGTTTTAGCTTTCCACCTTGTAACATACTATTGTTTGTTTTCATAAAAGCTGGTGGACTCCAAGGAGAAACGTACATTTTTAATGTTCCGCCTGCTGCTGCAATTGCAGATT
>NZ_JBFLKT010000247.1:0-2702 GCF_040883305.1 Lutibacter sp. | reverse complement strand
TTTAAAATTCTTCGGCAGGTATCACAAGTTTTTAAATAATAAATTTTCTTCATTTTTTATTAAATTAGTGTAAACGTAAATTTACTGTGTTTTTATTTTAAATTTGAATAATTTAAAAAAAACAACAGTATGCACAAGAAATTTGATGATTTACTTCAAACAAGAAAGTTCTTATTAAAAATTACAACCAATTTATCGAATGAACAATTAAATAAAATTCCAGAGGGTTTTAAAAATAATATTGCTTGGAATTTGACACATTTATTAGTTACACAACAATTGCTATGTTATAAATTATCGGGATTAAAATGTTTAGTTTCAGACGAAATGATAACGAATTTTCAAAAAGGATCAGCTCCAAACTATAATGTTTCTGAAGAAGAGTTTGAAAAATTTAAAGAGTTATTTTTACAATTACCAGTGCAATTAGAAAAGGATTATAACGCAGGAATTTTTAAAAACTACACAACTTATAACACAAGTATAGGTGTAAGTTTAAACGCTATTGATGAGGCCATTCCTTTTAATTTATACCACGAAGGAATTCACTTAGGAGTTATTTTACAATTATTAAAATTTATTTAAGATGAGTTTATTTGCCATTATTTCCACACTAGTAGTTATTTCTGCACTTTTTGGTTATATAAATGTGCGGTTTTTAAAAATGCCAACTACTATTGGTTTAATGGTAATTACCATTGTTTTTACGCTATTGATTTTAGCGACAAGTATGTTTAACGATACGTTGCTAGAGCAAGAAAAACTATTTATAGCGCAAATAGATTTTAAAACTGTGCTTTTAGATGTAATGTTAAGTTTTTTGTTGTTTGCGGGTGCTTTGCATACAAATTTTCAGCAATTAAAAGTACAAAGAAAACCAATTTTAATATTTGCAACTTTTAGTACTTTAACTTCAACATTTTTAGTTGGAATATTTGCTTTCTTTTTATTGAAATTACTAAGTCTTGATGTTAATTTTATTTATTGTTTACTTTTTGGAGCATTAATATCTCCAACCGATCCAATTGCCGTTTTGGGAATTTTAAAGCAAGTAGGTGCTCCAAAAATATTGGAAACTAAAATTGTTGGAGAATCATTGTTTAATGATGGCGTAGGAGTTGTGGTATTTTTAACAATATATCAAATTGCAAAAGGAGGTGGATCTATAACTTTTGGTTCTATTTTAGAAATGTTTTTAGTTGAAGTTGTTGGAGGTATTGCACTTGGGTTATTGCTAGGTTGGTTTACCTACAGGCTTTTAAAATCTATAGACGACTATGATGTTGAGGTTATTATTACACTTGCAGCTGTAATGGGAGGGACAGTTTTAGCACAATACTTGCATTTATCGGCTCCATTGGCTATGGTTACTGCAGGTTTAATAGTTGGTACAGATACGGTTAGAAAATCTTCTATGAGTAAAATTACCGAACAATATGTAGATAAATTTTGGGAATTGATAGATATTCTTTTGAATACGGTATTGTTTGTTTTAATTGGAATGGAACTATTAATTTTAACATTTAATAATAAATTTATTTTAGCTGGTTTATTGTTAGTTCCAACCTTATTATTTGCACGTTATTTATCGTTAATGTTGCCAATTAAACTGTATGCTAAAAAATTAGATTTTGTTCCAAAAACTAATTTAATTATGACTTGGGGTGGTTTGCGTGGTGGAATTTCAATAGCATTGGCATTGAGTTTAACTGTGGAAATGCATCGCGATTTATTTTTGGTAATTACCTATATAATTGTAGTTTTTTCAATAATTGTACAAGGACTGACAGTTGGCAAACTAATAAAAAAAATAACAAACTAAAATATTAATTTAGGTAGTAAATATAACCAACATGAATCCATAAAAGCCAGTCATTATATTTATCTTCAGGCGCAAATTTGTTATTTAATCCATCTACATAATTAGAGAAAAAATATTGCCATCTAGATTCAATTAATAAATCTGAATAATAACCTAATTTTCTTCTTGTTCCAATCCCTAATGTTGCAGACATGGTAATTGCAGGAGTTACTCTTGTTGCCTTTGGAAAATTATTAGGATCCCATTTTGGATATAAAATCCCTGGGTCTCTCCAATTACCAAGATCAGATGTAATGGAAGGATCATAAAAATCTACAAAAGCTCCAGCACTAACATATGGAGACCATTTTAAATCTGGAATTCTTCTAGATCCAAAATCTACAATATCTACCCAATGAAATTCTAATTGCGCGCCAATATTTAATAAATAAGTTTTTCCATGATGTGCTCTTAATAAAGCACCACCATTTGTTGATAAGTCTTCTGCCCATTGCCCAAAATGGTCTAATTTTGCAGACATATAAGAAAGTTCTGCTCTAACTCTAAAATGTTCAGCCCAATAACTAGTCCGCTGATTCCAACGGTATCTGTAATCGGTAAAATTTAGATAATAAACAGCTCCAAACCCAGGGCCTACATTCCCTGCAACATTGCTTTTTAAATGATTTCTTTCACCATAATCTGTTGTAAATGAGGCGGATCCATAGATTAAGCCAATTTCATGACTACTTTCATCCTGAGCTTTTAGGTTTACAGTTATTAGACTAACTATAATAATGGTTACTATTTTAAGTTTTATTCTCAAAAAAAGGGGTTTGTTTTATCAAATGTACTAAAATCTATATAAACTATAAACCAAATAATTAATTATTCAATTATA
>NZ_JBFLKT010000246.1:0-6973 GCF_040883305.1 Lutibacter sp. | reverse complement strand
GTTGGTATTTTCCAAGCACCACCTTCATATGTGTAAAATGCTTCTTTTGATACTTTTGTTCCTACAACCTCATCATCTAAATCTTCATTACTCATAATTGCAGACCAAGAGTTTGCAACACGGATACCATCTAATATAGCAGTTGGACCACCACCACCTTGACGAATTCCTATTCTATGAGCTGAATTTCCAGTATTCCCAGTATTTGTAGTTTCAGGTGAAGTAGGTTCTGTAGCTTCAGCTGATGTTAAGACATATAAATTAGATGTACCTGTAGCTACATTATAAGAGGCAACAAGTAAGTAGGTTGTATCTAGATCAAAAGAAGTTGAACCATAAGTTAAAGAACTTGAGCTAGCACCAATACCAAATAACACTTTTCCTGCACCATCGCTTTTAGCACCAACTCTAGCAGAATAACTGTAGCTTCCATCTTCTTCCATAAGGTGGAAAAAATAAGTTCCATCCCCTACATCACTTAAATTTATTAAGGTACTTGAATACACAGTTCCAGATGTTATTATTGTTGAAAATGCACTATTAACATCTTCTGAACCAGAACTAGATAATACTAAAGAACCTCCAATATTTGAAGAAGGGTAACCATCCATTGTTAAACTTTCAGTACTATAAGCTAATTGGTTTGAAGCACCAGAATGATTTACCCATGCCCCTCCTGAGATTGTAGTTAAATCTCCAGCAGTTGCACCATAATCAAAGTTTTCTTCAAAAGAAACAGTTGGTGAAACAACATAAGCACTTCCTGTATATTGGTAATAAGATGCTGTTACATAATCACCTTCAGATGCCGAGCTGTATTTGTTAGCAATAATGTCTGCTAAATAATCTTTAGGTGTTACATCAGATTGAAAACCTAATAAATCACTTCCGCTTAAAGCATAATCTGATAATTCTAAACTGTAATCTTTTAAACCGAAAGCTCTTCCAATATAAAGTTGGTAGCTTACTAAAACAGATGAATTTTTTACCCAAAACTCATATTTTGGGATGCTAGATAATAAGCCTGGAATCATTGTTTTTGCATCACTTTCTGAGTTAAAGCTTCCAAAATTTAAATCCAAAGCATCATAGTCATCATCTGTTAATGTGTATTCATCCGTACCAACTTCTTCTCTAGGATCAGCAGCCTGTTGACCGTCTAAATCATCATAGATATCGTTCATAGGTTCACAGGCAGTAAAAACTAAGCCTAAAACCAGTATAAAATAAAATATTTTTTTCATAATTCTATATTTTTAAAAATTAACTTTAATTCCAACACTGTATGTTCTTCCATAACCGTAGTATACATTGGCATCAGTATAAGTGCCTGTACTACCTTCAAATGCATCAGAAACGTATTCTACATTAAATAAATTGTTGATATTCCCTGTTAATCTAGCATCGAAATCACCAATTTGGAATTTATGTGTTATGCCAAAGTCAAATAAGTTATAAGATGGCATTTTCCAAGGATCTTGTCTGAAGTTATCTGCCGTATTACTAGTTCTTCTATTTACATAAAATTTAGCATAAATATCACCTGCATAATTGTAATCTAAAGAAATCGAAGTAGAAGGTAGTAATTTATAAGTTGCACCTAATGCAAAAGTAGTTTGAGCAGCATCTGACACTTTTAAGTCTTTAGCATAAACTGTTTCTTCAGTTAATAAGTTTCCTCCTTCATCTCTAACAACTCCATACCCATCACTTTTCCAATTCCAATTACCAAGAGAAGCCATACCTGTAAGAGTTAATTTATCGTTTGCATTATATCTGAAATCTACTTCAACACCTTGATGTAAGGCATCTAGACCTGATAAACTTCCGTATAAGAAGTCACTAGTTGCATTTTGGTCCGGGTTTCTATAACTAAGTACTTTAGATTTATCTAGCCAAGATGTATTATAAATATTAACATTTGCAGAAAAGTTAGAACTTCTGTAACCATAACCAATTTCAGCACTAAAAACTTTTTCGTTTTCAGCATTTTCATTTACTTCGACTGATTGGTCGCTTGTAAATACAAAATCAGTTAAAAAAGGAGCTTTAGTGAAATACCCAACATTTGCAAATACATTGTTGGTGTCGTCAAGATTGTAATTGGCACCACCTTTTATTCCGTATTCTAAAAAGTTAACTTTTTCAGATTTTTCTGCACCTGAAGCATAATTTAAATATTCTTCTTTACTATATTGTACGTTAGAAGCAGATGTTGATAAAAATCCGGCTAATTTATCTTTAGAATATTCTAATTGAGCAAATAAACCACCTCTTACAACTTTACCATCATAGTCTTTATTAAGTTTATCACCTACTTTTAGAGGTTCTCCAGCATTGTTTCCTCCGTATGTGTTTAGCCAGAATTGACCACCTAATAAATCCATTAATTCATAATAATGTTTACCTACATAGTATCTTGCATCAATACCAGCTGTAAGTGCTAAAGTCTCTGATAAATCGGTTTTTAAAGTTGATAAAACACCATACCATTTGTGAGAGTTTTTAGAAGCTAATATAACATCTGAGGAGCCTGCTAAGCCATTTGCTATATTTTCCTCAACTACACGATCAAAATCAATTGGTTGGTCAAACCCACCTAATCTATATTCATCACTTCCAAGTTTACTTCCTCCATCTCTTCTTCCTCCACCACTTCCAAATGAAGCGTACAATGCAGTCGATATATTAGTTCTGTCGTTAATAGTCCAATAATGGTTTAAGGACATTTGTGGTTTGTGATAAAAATTATAAGAAAGATGTTCTACTTCCCCATCACGATAACCCCAATCAGGATTAAATCTTTTACCGCCTTGTTCAGTAGCCCTGTTTTGCGCTATTGTAAGGTTATTATATCTTTGACCATGCGTTTGTTGCGCACCAAATGCTGTAAAAGCTAATTTATGATTGGCATTAATAATTTTAGTTAAGTTAATGAAATAGTTATAACCATCAAATTGAGTTCCATCAACATAACCATCACCATTAATTTTCGCTGCAGAAACTGTTGCAGCAAAGTCATTATCCATTAAACCTGTTGAAAGTGTTACACCATATTTTTTGTAACCATCATTTCCAATACCATACCTAATGATTCCACCCATTTCAGCATCATAAGATTTAGAAATAATGTTTATAGTACCACCTATAGAAGGTACAGCTACTTTAGAAGCTCCTAAACCACGTTGTACCTGCATAGCACTTGTCACATCAGATAAACCTGCCCAGTTAGACCAATACACTCTACCGTTTTCCATATCATTTACAGGAATACCGTTAATCATAACGGCAATATTGTTAGATTCGAATCCTCTTAAATTAATTCTAGAATCTCCATATCCACCACCGGCTTTAGTAGCATATACCCCAGGTGTAGATTTTAAAATTTCAGGAAATTCTTGAGTTCCTAATTTCACTTCTATAGCTTCTGACTTAATTGTAGAAACGGCTACTGGTGTTTTTCTATCTACAGCAAAAGATACTGCTGTAATAATAATTTCTTCTAACGACTCTGCAGAAGGATTTAATGCAATAGATCCAAAGTTTTTAGACCCATTGAAAGTTAAATTTTTAGCTTCATATCCAACAAATGAAACTTCAATTGTACCATTAGAAATAGCTGTTTCTAATGTAAAATTTCCATCAAAATCTGTAGAAACTCCTGTGCTAGATCCTTTAACAACAATAGAAGCTCCAGGTAAAGGCTGACTAGTTTCGTCAACTACTTTTCCAGTAAGTTTTGTTTGAGCAAAAATAGTAGCAGAAGTACATAGTACTGCTACCATTAATAAATGTTTAAATTTTCTCATGTTTAAATTTTAATTTGAATTAAATGTCTTGCAAAAGTGCAAATTTTTGTTGATTCTACCTTTAATTAATTGTTAAATTTTAACAAATAATTAAGAAGAATAAATATACAAAAAATACAAGATTTTATTGATAATCAGGCAAGTGAAAATGATCAAATGTTAATAAACCTTAAGAGTTTGTTAAAAACTTTATGTTTTAATTATACTTTAATTTTTATTTGAAAGGATTTAGTTTAGCTGTTGCCTTCTCAGTTTAAAATTTAACTCTATTAAGAAAAGTTTTAACCTACATTTTCAGCAATTTTAGATACTAAAAATAGAAATTTTGAGGTTTTCAAAGATTAAGTAATTCTGTGTTCTTGTAAAAAACAAATCGAGAATAGCTGTTGTTTTTAAATTGCTATTCTCGATATTAATTTTAAAATTAAGAAGGTTGTAAATTATTTATTCCTTTCTATCTTTTATTGATTTTTTAGCAGGTTCTTATGCGCTAATTCTTTACCTAATTCTACTCCAAATTGATCAAAACTAAAGATATTCCAAATAATACCTTGAATAAATATTTTACACTCGTAAAAAGCAATTAAACCTCCCAAAGTTTTAGGAGTTAATTTTTCTATTAGAATAGCAGTACTTGGCTTGTTGCCTTCAAATATTTTAAAAGGAAGTAGGGTTTCTATCTCATCTATTTTACCTTGTGTTTTTAGGTCTAAATGAACTTCTTCTTTTGTTTTTCCTTCAGCTAAAGCCTGCGTTTGACCATAAAAATTAGCCATTAATTTTGTATGATGTTCTGTGTTACCATACAACGACTCTTTAAAACCAATAAAATCAGCAGGAATTAATTTAGTACCTTGGTGCAATAACTGCATAAATGCATGTTGCGAATTTGTACCTGGGCTTCCCCAAATTACATTTCCTGTTTGATAATTAACAGGATTTCCGTTTCTATCTACACTTTTACCATTACTTTCCATAATTGCTTGTTGTAGATATGGAGCTAACTTACTTAAGTATTGCGAATATGGTAAAATAACCTCGCTTTCACTTTTGAAAAAGTTCGTGTACCAAATACCAATTAAACTCGCAATAACAGGTGCGTTTTTTTCAAAAGGCGCGTTTTTAAAATGTTGGTCCATTCCAAAAGCTCCAATTAATAAATCTTTAAAATTTTTAAATCCAATAGCCAAACTAATTGTTAATCCAACAGTACTCCATAATGAAAAACGACCACCAACCCAGTCCCACATTGTAAAAATGTTATCGCTATCGATTCCAAATTCACTAACTGTTTTTAAATTTGTTGAAACAGCTACAAAATGTTTTGCAACATCTTTTTCTTCAGCAGTTTGCAAAAACCATTTTTTTATTGTGGTAGCGTTTGTTAATGTTTCTTGCGTGGTAAATGTTTTTGATACAATTACAAATAAGGTAGTTTCAGGATTTAAATTTTTGATAACTTCCTGAACATGGTCTCCATCTATATTTGAAACAAAATGAACATTTAAATGATTTTTATAATATTTTAAAGATTCAACAACCATATCAGGACCCAAATCGGATCCACCAATACCAATATTAACAACATCGGTAATAGACTTGTTTGTAAAACCTTTCCAATCTCCAGAAACAACTTTGTTTGTAAAAGATTCCATTTTGTTTAAGGTCTCTTTTATTTCTGGCATTACATTTTTTCCATCAACAAAAATTTCATCGTCAGATTGATTTCTAAGTGCTGTGTGTAATACGGCTCTTTTCTCAGTTTTATTTATTTTTTCTCCCGAAAAATAAGCATCCATGGCGCTTTTTAAATCAACTTCATTTGCCAATTCTAAAAGATACTCTATAGTTTCTTCTGTTATTCTGTTTTTAGAAAAGTCAAAATCGAACTCATCAAAATTGATTGTAAATTTTTCCTTTCTAGTTTTATCCGCATTAAATAACGATTTTAAATGAAGGTTCTTTCCTGTAGAATAATGGTTGGTAAGTTTTTGCCAAGCGTTGGTTTCAGTTGGGTTTACGTTTTTCATCATCATTTTATTTTATGAGTTTAATTCCGCTTCAGGAATACTTATTTCGTTAATTATTGTTGAATATTCTATGACATCCAATTGTTCCTTAATAGGTTTTATAAAATTAAAATACGTTGGTTTAACAGCTTCTTTCATAGGCTCTGCTGCGGGCAGTTTTTGTTTTAATGGATCTACTTGAACTCCATTTTTCCAAAAACGGTAACAAACATGCGGTCCAGATGTGTTCCCTGTCATACCAATAAATCCAATAATATCTCCTTGCTTTACAACGTCACCCACTTTAACATTTCTTCTACTCATATGTAAATATTGCGTACTATATGTGCTATTATGACGAATTTTTACATAGTTACCGTTACCTCCTTTTCTGCGAGATTCTGTAACAATTCCATTAGCTGTTGCCATAATTTCCGTTCCAATTGCTGCCGCAAAATCTGTTCCTTTGTGTGCCCTAATTTTATTTCCGTACAATGCAATTCTTCTTCTTAAATTATAGCGAGATGAAAGTCTTCCAAATTTTATCGGCATTTTTAGAAATTGACGACGTAAATTAGTTGCTTGGTCGTCAAAATAATCGGAAATGTTAAGTGTTGAATCTGCTACAAATTTAAATGCATAAAAAGGTTTACCGCCATGTTCAAAATAAGAGGCTTTTATTTCTCCAATCCCTACAGGAATTGTATCATTTATATATAATTGCTCATAAATTAATTTAAATTTATCTCCTTTTTGAAGTCTGGAAAAATCGATTGTCCACGCATAAATATCATCTGCCATTTTAAAAGTCAAGTAAGAGCTTAACCCTTGTTCTTCAACAGCTTCAGATAATGAGCTTTCAATAATACCAGATGCAGTTTTTAATTCGGTTCTTATTGGTTTTCTACCATTGTATGCAGTTGGAATTGAATCTTTAAAATCAATAACAGTATATCTAACTCTGGAATGTTTGTAAATAAAAACTTGCGCTTGTTCGGTAGAATCGTTTTTTGCTAAAATAGTGTAAGGAATACCACTTTTTATTCTTCGAACGTTAAAGGTATCTTTAATTTTATTTACAATTTCTAAAACTTTAGGATATGCGATATGGTGTCTGTCTAAAATTTCACTAAAATTTTCTCCAGATTTAATGGT
>NZ_JBFLKT010000245.1:0-4829 GCF_040883305.1 Lutibacter sp. | reverse complement strand
GCAGAAGTTGCATCTTCTTTTGAAATGAAATTTTTAGCTTTTTCTATCTGTGCTCTAACACTATATTTTCTAGGTGCTTTATTGAATTTTATAATATTGGTGAATGCAATGTTTGAAGAATCTATCAGTCCTTTTTCTTTATACATTTGACCAATAATATAAAGATTTCGAGCAGTTTGCTCAGCATTTTTAGTAGATAAAACAGGCTTAATTACATTTTTTTTCTTTTTAGTAATCATTGCTTTTGCAATAACTTTATTTTTATTAGTTATTAAAACCCCTTTATTTAAATGGTATAAGGCATTTTCTAAACTATCTAAACTCATATAAGCCATTGCCAAGGCCGTATGTGCATCTTCAAAAATTTTCTGTTTTAAAAAATCGTCTTTTAGCAACCTTTTTAAGTTTATAATTGCTTGCTCTTCGTTTCTTAATCTAATTTGGGTTTTAGCGTGCCAAATTTTTGTTTCGTTGATTAAATTTGCTCTTGGATAATTGTTAATTACATAGGTAAAAGCCTCTAAAGCAGGCACAAATCTTTTAGAATAATACCTCGATTTTCCCAATAATAAATAAGCATCGTCAATTTGTTTATTCCGTTCTTGACGTGCAATAAGCATGGAATGTTTTTGAATAGCTTTTACCGCTTTTTCTTCGGCTCTTTCAAATTCTTTTGGAGAACTGTCTGTATCAGTTGCTAATCCTGGCATTGCCAATTCATCAACTTTAAGAGGTTCAACTGGTAGGCGTTCCCAAAAATTATCTTCGTAATTGGCATTTAATTGCTCTAAACCAACTCTAAGAGCTTCGTGCCCATTAAAAAGAATGTTGTATTTTGTATTTACTGCATGAAAATTTCTATTTAAAAATGCATCTTTTTTTGTTGAGCAACCAGCAACAATAAGCATTACAATTATGCTAATAAATATTTTATGAGTGTTATTCAAAAGAGTTCTGTTTTACGTTTCCTTTAACTTAATACCTTGTTTATTATTGTAAAAGGGTTGTAAAAATACAAAAAACAATGTATTTAATTTAATTACACCGAAAAATAAGCTTCTAACTCTTTTAAAGTTGCTGCTGAAGTTTCAATATCTTTAACAACAACACCTTTATCTAATACAACAATACGTTCGCAAACTTCGGTTATATGACCTAAATCGTGACTAGAAATTAACACGGTTGCATTACTATTAACAGTTAAATCTTTTAATAACTTTTTAAGTCTAATTTGTGTTGTTGGATCTAAATTTGCAAAAGGTTCATCTAAAATTATTACTTCCGGATCACCGATTAAAGCTGCTACAATTCCTGCTTTTTTCTGATTTCCTTTAGATAAATCTCTTAAATATTTTTTTCCGCCTAAAATTTCATCATTAAAAATTTCTTCAAATTGAGTTAAAAAAACATCAACATCGGCTTTTTTTAGACCTCTTAATTCACCAATAAAGTAAAAATATTCTTCAGGTGTTAAATACCCAATTAAAAAGCTTTCATCTATAAAAGCAGCGGTAAAAGGCTTCCAATCTTCACTTGTATTTACTTGAATATTATTATTTATTACATTTCCGGTTGTTGGTTTTATTAAATCTAATAATAAATTAAAGTAGGTAGTTTTACCTGCTCCATTATTACCTACTAAACCAAAAGATTGTCCTTTTGGGATTTCTAAAGATTCTATAGTTAATACCGTATTTTCTCCGTATTTTTTTGAAAGTTCGCTAGTTATAATCATTTTGAGTCTTCTTATATTTTATTTTTCGCTAAAAGCAGCAATTGTTTTATACTTTCCTGTTTGATAAATCTTTTCAATTTTAGTTAAGAAAAAGTTTTTGAAAGCTATTCCTAAAACACCACTTAAACCAAGTACTATTAATCCAGTTTCATAATTTATAAATTTATAAGGAATGTAAAATAACAACATTGGCAGCACCATTTTTGGAAGCGCAATTAACATTTGCGTTGGATTAAAACCGTTTGTATTTCCAAATGCCTTTGCTTTTACATTTAGTTCAACTGGCACCCTGTTTAAGGCACCTCCAAATAAGGTTATAAAAGAATTAAGTCCAATATTAAATGAAGTTGCGGCAGCAATCATGGCATAAATTTTCCACCCGAAGTATAAATAAGGTGTACTTAATACAAACGAAATTGTAACACCAACTACCATTAAATACCATTTAGATTCTAAATATTTTTTATAAGGAATATTCTGACTCATTAACATTTTATAATACTCGCTGTCCCAGGATGGAACTAATTGTCCGAATGTTAATAGAAAACCACCTGTTACAAATATGGATGCAAATGCAATCCAAGCAGGAGAATCGCTATAAGTTTTACTTGTGTAGAAAATTAATCCGTAAAACAAGAATAAGAAAGACATCATCATTACCTGTTTTGGTCTGGCATTTCTCCAAATAAGTTTAATGTCGTTTTTTAAAAAAGTTGCAACACTTCCAAATCGATCCATCCAAGATAAATCTACTGCATTTGCCTCTTCAATCTTTTTTGCAACGGCATCATCTAAATAAAATCCCTTTCTAATAAAATTAAAATTAACACGGTACATTCCAATTAATAAAGATAATGGAATAACAACTAGTAAGGGATTGTTATATAAAGCGTTAAATGCCACACCTATTGGTTGAGATGCTTTAAAAATATTAAAAAATTCTAATCCAATTAATACTGCCAAAACAGCAAGTAACACATAAAACACGGTATTACTTTTGTTAATTAAGAAGTTTATAAAATTATTAGCAAAAACAAGACAAACTAAGGCAAAAAACCAACAAATTACATTTAAAAATGGATAACCTTTTACTAATAATACAATACTAAAGGGGACAAAAATAAAAAGTGGAATAAAGTTAAAAAATGAAATGGCTGTTTTACCTAATAAATAGTTTATTATTGTGTTTCGTTTTACAGGGACAATCATTAATGGTTTTACATTCATAACAGGTAATTGCTGCATAAAAAAGCGAATTACTAGATCGAAAATAAACCAATAAATTAAAAAGTTATTTACGGTAATTATTGGATCTGCTTCTGGCATTATTTTCTTTAAAATAAAGAACAATCCAACTCCTAAAAACAAGGCAATACCTCCAAAGTAAATTACAGCCAAGGCCAATAAAATTTTTATTCCTATTCCTTTTTTGAAGTATGATGAACGGGAAAATTGTTTCCATTCAAAATTTAAAAAATATTTAATCATTTGAGAAGTTGTTTTTTTATTGGTAGCTAATTTTTTGTTTTGTTACAGTAAAAGTTATACTAATTTGTATTCTGGATAGTTTTCTATTAATAATTCTTCGGCTTTTTTGGGTAAAACTTCAACACTAATATAAACGTATACAACCATTATTGTAAAAATAGCCGCATAAAAAATTGCCCAAAAAATATTATAAACTTCAGGACTTGAGATGTTTATAATATTAAACAAATTTATTCCTATCATTCCTCCTCCTAAAAATAAACCTTTAAAAATAATATCTTCTAATAACCATTTTTTACCACTTAATTTTTGACGCTTTTTAACTTTTCTAAGTAATAGAATATGTTTTACTAAACCAAATACAATTACAACACCAATGATTGATAGCGCAAACGAATCTCCGTATTCAATTAAACCAGTGTAGAAAAAATAGAAAAAAGCAATTGTTGCAATTATTTTTGGTAATCTAAACCATGCTTTTGCGTGTTGCCATAGTATTTTCATATACTTTTTTTGTAACTCACCTTGTCTAGCTCCATAAACATCCATAAAACCAAAAACACCAAATTTTTTGAAACTCCTTTTTTTTGCATCTTCAAAAGAAAGATTGGGTTTTTCTTGCCAAATTTGTTCAATATCGTTGGCTAAATGATCTACCAATTCGGTTTGCATATCGTAATGCTCCACATAATGTTGGCGTGTAAATTTGTATAATTGTTGTATTTGTTCTGGAGTTAGTTTCATTTCAACTGGTATTTTCTATAATTTGAAACTGCTTTTAAATGGTTTTTATAAAAATTATAACCCATAATAAGTATTGAGAAAAATACTGTAAAATACACAAACATAAAATCACTAAAAACTTCCTTTTCACTCCTAAATATTTGCAAAATTAAGAGCAACGAAATGAAAATATTTGGAAAAATCTGTTTGTTGTATAAATAGCTATACGTAGATGCTAATTTAATTTTTTTTAACTCATATTTCCAATAAATTAAAAGAGCTGGAAAAGATAAAGCCATTGAAAGAAACGTGATTTTAAATAGGTGATAATTTGCATCTAAATCAATATTAAGGATAGTAACTATTCCATAAAAAGTAGCAATAAATGTAAGAATCACTAGAATACTTTTAAACCATAAAGGCTTATATATTTTTAAACAATGATCTATAAATAATTTTGAACCTCCATTTGAAATTCCCAACCAAAAAGTCCATTTATAAGAAAATGTTTTACTCCATTTTATTCTAATTTTATCAAAAGCATCTTTAAATGAACTATTATTTATTGTCATTTCATGTTCTATATCAGTACAAATATGATCTAGTACTTCTAAATGTAAATCAATATATTTAACATCGTTGTTATTTAAATAAGCGTCAATTTGATGCAATTGTTCTTTGGTAAGTTTTATCTTCTTTTCCATCTAAATACAATTTTGTTTATCTCTCTTTTTCAATTATATTTTTAGCTTTATTTTTTAATTATTGCCCATTATGGGCTTTATTCTAAACTAAATTTAGGATTTACAATGGTTTGCATGGTTCTTAAAAAGTCTTCCATTTCGGCTAACCGGCTTACCGTTTCTTTTGTACCATTTTCTGT
>NZ_JBFLKT010000244.1:0-3756 GCF_040883305.1 Lutibacter sp. | reverse complement strand
CCAGATGAAAAAATAATATGTGTTCCGGTTTCAGATCCAATTTGGAATAATAGAAGAGATATACACGATTTAAATCCTCATAGATTAAAAGAAATTGAACACTTTTTTCAAGTTTATAAAGATTTAGAAGAGAAAAAAGTAGATGTTGGTGGTTGGGGAGATGCGGCAGAAGCCGAAAAAATTTATCATGAATGTATTGCTAGGTACGAAAATAGCGAACACAAGAAAAAAAGAACATTTACAATATAAAATAAAATTAATCAACGATTTATAGAAACCATCTTTAAAATTAAAGGTGGTTTTTTTTATAGTTTATATTTTACTATTTTAGCGCACTTAGAAAAATTAATTAACTTAACTTATTAACTAAAGAATGGAATTTATTGTAAAATTTTTGCCTCTATTTGGGGTTTTAGCACTTGTGTTTGTTGTGTTTAAAAATGCTTGGGTGTCTAAACAAGATGGAGGAAATGAAAAAATGATGAGGATTGCTAAGCACATTGCCGATGGTGCAATGTCGTTTTTAAAAGCTGAATACAAAATATTATTAATATTTGTTTTAGGGGTTGCAATTTTATTATATTTTAAAGGAACTTATGATGTTGGTTCTCACGGAATGGTAGCAGTATCATTTATTGTAGGTGCAATTTGTTCTGCTTTGGCAGGATTTATTGGAATGAAAGCAGCTACTAAAGCAAATGTTAGAACTACACAAGCTGCAAGAACTTCTATAGGAAAAGCATTGGAAGTAGCTTTTGCAGGTGGATCTGTAATGGGATTAGGAGTTGTGGGTCTTGGAGTATTAGGATTAAGTTCTCTGTTCATGTTATATCAATTGATGTGGCCGGGAACAGAAAATATACCAATGGTATTAAATGTACTTTCAGGTTTTTCATTAGGAGCGTCTTCAATTGCACTTTTTGCACGTGTAGGTGGTGGAATTTATACAAAAGCAGCCGATGTTGGTGCAGATTTAGTTGGTAAAGTTGAGGCAGGTATTCCTGAAGATCATCCATTGAATCCAGCAACAATTGCAGATAATGTAGGTGATAATGTAGGTGATGTAGCTGGTATGGGAGCCGATTTATTTGAATCCTATGTTGGTTCTATTATTGGTACAATGGTTTTAGGAGCACTAATTTTAACTCCTGATTACGGAGGTTTAGGAGCGGTTTATTTACCGTTGGTTTTAGCAGCTGTTGGAATTGTATTATCAATTGTAGGTACATTTTTTGTAAGAGTTAAAGAAGGTGGTAGTCCACATAAAGCATTGAATTTTGGTGAATTCGGATCAGGGTTTTTAATGATTATTGCTTCATTTTTCATCATTGTAAAGTCAGGTTTATTACCAGATGAATGGATAACAGATGGAGTACAATATAATGCAATGGGTGTTTTTTATGCTACATTGGCAGGTTTAATTGCCGGTTTTGCTGTTGGAAAGGTAACAGAATTTTATACAGGTACTGGAACAATCCCAGTAAATTCTATTGTAAAACAATCTGAAACTGGTGCTGCAACTAATATTATTGCTGGTTTAGGTGTTGGAATGATGTCTACCATGTTTCCAATATTGTTTATTGCAGGAGCAATTATGTTCTCTCACTATTTTGCAGGTTTATATGGTATTGCAATAGCAGCTGTAGGAATGTTAGCAAATACAGGAATTCAATTAGCGGTAGATGCTTACGGACCAATTTCTGACAATGCTGGAGGAATTGCTGAAATGGCTGAACTACCAAAAGAAGTGCGTCAGCGTACGGATGAGTTGGATGCTGTTGGAAATACAACTGCTGCAATTGGAAAAGGATTTGCAATTGCTTCTGCTGCATTAACAGCATTAGCATTATTTGCAGCATTTATGAAAACTGCAAATATTACATCAATTGATGTGTCTAAACCAGAAATTATGGCGGGTCTATTAGTAGGAGGAATGTTGCCATTTGTCTTTTCTGCTCTGGCAATGAAAGCAGTGGGACGTGCTGCAATGACTATGATTGAAGAAGTGCGTCGTCAATTTAAGGAAATACCACAATTACGTGCTGCTTTAGAGGTAATGAGAAAGCATGACTCAAAGAAAGAGAATTTTTCAAAAGAAGAATTAGCTATTTTTGATGAAGCTGATGGATATGTTGAATATGAAAAATGTGTTGAAATTTCTACAGAGGCTTCTATTAGAGAAATGGTTTTACCAGGTTTATTGGCTTTAATAGTTCCTGTTCTTGTTGGGTTTATTGGTGGTGCACAGATGCTTGGAGGTTTGTTGGCAGGTGTTACTACTTGTGGTGTTTTAATGGCAATTTTTCAATCAAATGCTGGTGGCGCTTGGGATAATGCTAAAAAAACAATTGAAGAGCACGGAAGAAAAGGATCTGAAGCACATAAAGCTTCGGTAGTTGGTGATACAGTTGGTGATCCATTTAAAGATACTTCAGGACCTTCTTTAAATATTTTATTGAAATTAATGTCGGTTGTGGCATTGGTAATTGCACCAAGTATTGCTTTAAATGCTGTTGATGTAGCAAAATATGCTGGAGATAAAGCTCAAACTGAAGTTGTTGTTAAAGTAGTTAAGAAAGAGGTAATGGTGACTATGGAAAAAAATGATGACGGAACTGTAAAGGCTATAGTTACTACAACGACCATAGAAAACGAAGAAGAAGTTGTTGTAGAAATAGTTTTTGAAGGTACTGAAGAAGAAGTGAAATCAAAAATAGAAGCATTAGAAGATGCAGATGTTAAGGTTAAAAAAGTTGAAAAAATAATTAAAGAAGTAGAAAATAAAAATTAGAATATTCTTTTTTTATAATAGTAAAAGCTCACCATTTTAATTGGTGAGCTTTTTGTTTTTGGTTAAGCCTTAAAAAGTTAGAACGAATATAAATAATTACTTTATTAAGATTTATATCTATTAATTAGTACCTTTATAGTGTATTTAAGACTAAATGGTGCGATTTAATTTGGAACATCCCCTAAATATAAATCAATTTCAAGAAAATCTCCTTTCTTGTATTATCGTTTTGATGTTTTATTACCTGCTGTATTTTAAAATAATCACTAATCTTTATCTTTTTAACCAATGAAAAAAATTATCGCAATTTTAATTGTATTAATGCTTCCTGTAAATATGTTTGCAAGTGAAGCAGATTTAGTAATTCCAGATGTAATCAAGAATCAATATATTTTATATTGGGGTTTTGTAATTACAATGTTAGGACTGCTTTTTGGGTTTTATCAATTTATTCAAATTAAAAAAATTCAAGCGCACAAATCTATGTTAGAGGTGGCTCAAGTTATTTTTGAAACATCAAAAACCTATTTAATTCAACAAGGAAAATTTATTTTAGTATTATTTTTATTTATTGGAACTGCGGTAGCTTTTTATTTTGGGTTTTTATCTAAAGATCCAGAAACGGGTGAAAATTTATTTGGTGTTATTGGAGTGTTAATGATTCTCGGTTGGACAATTCTGGGAATTTTAGGTTCTTATGCTGTTGCTTGGTTTGGAATCAGAATGAATACTTTGGCGAATTCACGAATGGCATTTGCTTCATTAGAGAGAAAACCTATCAAGTTATTAAATATTCCTTTAAATGCTGGAATGAGTATTGGTGTAGTCTTAATTTCTTTGGAATTAATTATGATGTTAATAATTCTACTTTTTGTGCCAGGAGAATATGCCGGTGCAAGTTTTATAGGTTTTGCAATTGGTGAATCTTTAGGTGCTTCAGCTCTTAGAATAGCAGGTGGTATTTT
>NZ_JBFLKT010000243.1:0-2961 GCF_040883305.1 Lutibacter sp. | reverse complement strand
TATCGCCTGTTTTTAAATTGGTGTTTTCCAAATTTTTATAAACTGTAATATAATTACCATGCTGAATTAAAACAGCTTTTTTATTTCCAGAAGTTACCTGAACCGCCAATACAGTTCCATCAAAAACTGTACGTGCTTTGCTACCATTTTCTGTAGTTATTCTAACACCATTGCTTTGTATTGTGGTAGTTCTTACAATTGGATGTGGTTGTTTTCCATAAAATGTAGAAACATAACCTTTTTCAACAGGCCAATCTAGCCTCCCTTTATTTAGCTCAAATTTTGAATTTAATTCTTTGGCTTCTGGTGTTAAAACAAAAGCAGTTGAACTTTTAGTAGCAGTTGAAGTATTTCCAGATTTTTTATTTGATGCCGCAATTGCAGCTCTAATAAGTTTGTCAATTTGAGCAGCAACTCGGCTTTCTTCTTTCTGAAACTGTTTAATTTGTTTCTTATATTTATTTTCTTTCTGTTTAACTTTACTCAATAAAACTTCTTGCTCTTTCTTTTCTTTTTCAATACCAGATTGTTCTTTCTTTTTTACATCTAAAAGTGTCTTTTTTTGATCTTTTTTAACTTGTAACGAGTCTGTTAGTGCTTGTAATTCTGAAGTTTTTATTTGAATTTCGTCTCCTTGTTTTTTTCTAAAAGCTGTATATTGTTTCATATACTGAAAGCGTTTATAGCCTTGAAAAAAATTTTCTGAAGACAATAAAAACATTATTCTACTATTTTGAGATTTACTTTTGTAAGAACTATAAATCATTTCGCCATAGTCCTTTTTAAGTGCCTCTAAATCTCTTTTATTTTTATTTATTTCAAGCTGATTTAAATAAATTTCATTCCCTAATTCATTCGATTCGTTTTCTATGGCATTAATTAAATCTTCTCGGGTATTAATTTTGTCATCAAGATCTTTTAATTGATTTAAAACATTCTTCTCAGTTCTTATAGTGTTAGAAAGTAAGGCGTTAATGTAGATCTGGTCTTTTTGAAGTTGTACCCGACGTGCTTCTAATACTTGGCGTTTAGATTTTTGAGCAGTACTATTTACACTAATAAGTACTATTAAAAACAGTAAAAGGGGTTTTAATTTAAATTGCATTATTTTAAACTAATTTCTTTGTAACCATTTGGAATTGAAAACGGAAAGGTTAAACTTTCATTAAATTCAACAGTACGATATTCTATATTTATGGTTGTTATTTTTTTATGATCTATTGCTCTGATATCAATATTTTTTGGAAACTGCTCTCCTTTTATTTTACTGTAATTTGGATACGAAACAGATAATAATTGTTGTTTCTCTTGATTTCTAATTTCTTGTCTGTTTACTTTAAAATTATCTGGATTCATAAAAAACAAAATTCCAAATAAATCAATATCTTTTTTAGGTTTTAATTGGTATAAATTATTAGCTATTTCAGAATTGTATTTTCCCTTTTTTAAATTTAAAACAGCCTGACCCAACAAAATATTCTGAACTTTTTCGTAATCTAATTCGGTACCTAACCATTTACTTAATAAAGAAAAATCACCATCAAAATAGGTGCGTTGCATTTTTTCATAATAAACGACTCTACTTGGTGTTATTTTCACTTTTGCTACAGGAATCCCAAATTTTGTAGCACTCATCCAAATAGTTTTATCTTTTTCTAATCGTAATTTTATACTAAAACTTACCGAAGTTTTTTCGTCTTTATACTTGGCATTTATTTTAGCATTTATTGTTTTTTGATCAAAATCAGCACTGTAATGACTGTTAATAATTTTTTTTGTCGAAATACTATTAATATTAGAATCAACAGTACTTTTACTAGATTTACATGACGTAAAAATTAATAAAGAAATTAGTACAATTTTCGAAAATATTTTCATTTAATTTGCCTGTTTTAACTGTGCTGCTTTTTGCTTGTATTTTAAAACTTCTTTTGTGTTATTTAAACCTTCATAGCTAATAATTAGCTGATTATAAAAGTTTAATTCCATTTCATTATTATCTATAACAAAATCAATGCCAATAGTTAAAACGTCAATTGCATCATTATATTTTTTAAGTTTATTTAGTGCGTACCCATTTAATTGATATAAAATTGGTTGCGCTGGAAATAATTCTAATGCATTCTTACTATCTACTTGTAATAATTCAAAAAGATTATTTTCAAGTTCGTAACTTAGAATTTTAAGTAAGGTTTTAAAGTCTTTATTTTTTTTAAATGAATTTTTTAAAGCTTCAATACTTGAATCTTCAGGTTGGTTTATTGCAGTTTTAGTCTCTTTCTTTTTTAGTTTTTTTCTGTTGGTTAAATAGGTTTTAAATCTTCTAATTTTTAAGGTTGTTAACGCTTTGTCTTCAATTTCGGTAATTAAATTTTCGGCTTCTGAAAACTCTCTATTCTGAATATATAACAACACTAATTCGTCTGTGTAAATAGGTTTTATTTTAACTAATTGCTTTTGAGTTTCTATAGCATCTTTATAGTTTCTTTCCGCTTTTAAGATACTAACTTTATGTTTTAATAAATACTGGTTTTCTGGATCTTTTGCAAGTGCATTATTAATAAATACCTCAGCTTCGTAATATTTTTTTAAGTGTAAATAGTTTTTAGAAAATTCAAAATCTACTGCTAAACTTACTGTATCAATTGCTGCGCATTTCTCTAGGTTTTCAATGGCTTTTGAATAATTGTTTGTTGCAGTTTGTTTTAAGGCTTCAAAAAAATATTCTTGGAATTTTAAATCTTGTACTTCTTGATTGTCTAAATTTTGAGCATATGAAAAACAGGTGCAGAGTGCAATTCCAATTAAAAATAGATTATGTAATTTTTTTAAATTCATTTAGAAGTGCAATATACAATTTATTCATTTTAAAAATTAGCATTTTTTTAGGGCTTTAAGCTGTTTTTGAATGAATAAAACGTATACAATTTTTACGATGTGCGGTTAGTTCTAAAAGGTATT
>NZ_JBFLKT010000242.1:0-13522 GCF_040883305.1 Lutibacter sp. | reverse complement strand
GTTTGATATTGCATGTAAAGTTTTTTATTAAATTTAACATTCCAAATATACTGATTATAATATGCCATTTCAAATAGTAAATTCAATAATATCTTGGTTTTTAAAAAAAAGAAAACATCAAATGGAATTGTTTTTAAAATATCCTATTGATGTTCAGCATGAGTTATTGTTTAAATTAGTGAATAAAGCTAGAAACACAGAAATAGGCATAAAATATGGCTTTTCCTCAATTACAAACTATAATGAATTTGCCAAAAATGTACCTATTCAACAATATGAATCTATAGAACATTTAATTAATCGAACACGAAAAGGTGAGCAAAATGTTTTTTGGCCTACACAAGTCAAATGGTTTGCTAAATCCAGTGGCACTACCAATGCAAAAAGTAAATTTATCCCTGTAAGTGATGAAGCCTTAGAAGATTGCCATTTTAAAGCTGGAAAAGACATGCTTTGTTTGTATTTTAACAATAATGAAGAAGCACAATTATTTACTGGGAAAGGATTACGTTTAGGTGGAAGCAGTGCTGTTTATGAAGATAACGACACTTATTTCGGAGATTTGTCGGCAATTATTATTGAAAATATGCCATTTTGGGCGGATTTTAGTAGTGCTCCAAAACAAGAAATTGCATTAATGGGCGAATGGGAAACAAAACTAAATGCAATAGTTGAAGAAACTATTAATGAAGATATTACAAGTTTAGTGGGCGTTCCATCTTGGATGTTGGTTTTATTAAACAGAGTTTTAGAAAGAACAGGTAAAGAGCATATTTTAGAAGTTTGGCCTAATTTAGAAGTATATTTTCACGGTGGAGTAAATTTCAATCCTTACAGAGAACAGTTTAAAAAAATAATTCCAAAAACAACCTTTAAATATTACGAAACTTACAATGCTTCAGAAGGTTTTTTTGCAATTCAGGATAAAAATAATTCTTTAGATTTATTGCTAATGTTAGATTATGGGATTTTTTATGAATTTATTCCAATGGATACTTTTGATTGTGAGAATTCTGAAGCCATACCACTTGAAAAAGTAAAATTAAACACCAATTATGCTATAGTAATTACTACAAACGGTGGTTTATGGCGTTATTTAATTGGTGATACCGTAAAATTTACTTCACTAAAACCTTTTAGAATTAGAATAACTGGGCGTACCAAACATTTTATAAATGTTTTTGGTGAAGAATTAATTATTGAAAATGCTGAAGAAGCATTAAAACAAGCCTGTTTAAAAACAAATGCTGAAATTTCCGAATATACTGCCGCTCCTGTTTTTATGGCTGATAAAAAAGGAGGTGGCCACGAATGGATGATTGAGTTTAAAAAGCACCCAAAAAACATTAACTATTTTACCGAAATATTAGACAATGCTTTAAAATCTATAAATTCGGATTATGAGGCAAAAAGATATAATAATTTAACCTTAGCGATGCCAAAAGTTCATGTGGCACGAGAACATTTATTTTATGATTGGTTAAAAAACAAAGGTAAATTAGGTGGGCAAAATAAAGTGCCTCGACTATCTAATTCTAGAAAATATTTAGAAGAATTATTAGAATTGGTTAAAGTTAAAGCCTAATAAACCTTTAAATTTAATGCTATTTAAGCATCTAGCAAATAAAAAATAATTTAGGTTTTATTTCCAATTGTCCTCAAATATATTCAAACATTCCCAGTATTTTAACCTTTCTCTTTCATTTGCATCTTTTACTGCATTTGGATGATTTTCAATGCAATCACTATACAATAACTTGTATGTATCTTTAACAATAATTTCGAAATAATATAAATTTTCATCAAAGGGAGCTATCGAAATAGATTTGTCCTTATTTTCAACCCAACAGTTAATTTTTTTATTTTCTAATTTAAAAAAATTACTATTGTTTAAATTATCTATAAATTTTTGATAATTATCATTTAATTTTTTCGATACTTTCAACTTCTTACTTGAAACTAACTTTGACTTTTTATTTTGTTCAACAATATATTTTTCAATTAAATTATCTTTAAATGCAATTATTTCAAATACCTCATTTTTATCATTTCTACTCAAATTATGTTTAGAAATCACTAAATCATATGTGTCTTTAAATTGTTGAAAAACTATTGATTTTTCACTTTCATAATTAATTCTTTCAGAACTAAGGGTTTTATAATTTTGAGTAAAACCAACACTTGAAATAAAATAAGAGAGTAGTAAAATTAAAAATTTATTTTTCATATTAGTAAGCCTTTTTTGGCACTATATTAAGTTTTACTTTTTTCGTTCAATAACATAATTTACCATAATAAGTAATGACTCTTTGTAAGGAGAATCCGGATAGGTATTTAAAATTGCTAATGCTTTTGTTTTATATTCCTTCATTTTAGAAACTGTATATTCGATACCTCCATTTTCTTTAACAAAAGCAATTACTTCTTTTACTCTTTTTTTATTTTTATTATGATTTTTTACTGAATTTATTAACCATTTTTTGTCCTTTTCAGAACAATTATTTATAGTGTAAATCAATGGTAACGTCATTTTTTGCTCTTTAATATCAATACCGGTTGGCTTTCCAATATGTGCTTCGGAATAATCAAATAAATCATCTTTAATTTGAAAAGCAATTCCAATTAATTCTCCAAAACGTCTCATTTTTTCAACTTCCTCGGTAGTGCTTCCAACTGAGGCCGCTCCAATTCCACAACAAGCTGCAATTAATGTTGCCGTTTTCTGACGAATAATTTCAAAATAAATAGCTTCAGTAATATCTAATTTTCGTGCCTTTTCAATTTGAAGTAACTCGCCTTCACTCATTTCTCGCACCGCAATAGATATTAGTTTTAAAATATCAAAATCTTCATTATCTATTGAAAGTAATAAGCCTTTAGATAACAAAAAATCGCCAACTAAAACAGCAATTTTATTTTTCCAAAGTGCATTTACCGAGAAAAAACCACGTCTTCTATTACTATCATCAACAACATCATCGTGTACTAAAGTAGCGGTATGAATTAATTCAATAATTGAAGCTCCTCTGTATGTTCTTTCATTAAAATTTCCATTAGAAACCATTTTAGCAACCAAAAAAACAAACATTGGTCGCATTTGTTTTCCTTTCCTTCTAATTATATAGTGTGTAATTCTATTTAACAGTGGAACATTAGTTATCATGGCATCTCGAAATTTACTTTCGAAGAGTTCCATTTCCTGAAATATGGGTTGTTTTATTTGTTCTACTGGCTTCATAAGAATTACAAAAATAACAGAATAATTTGTAGCAATCTAACTTATTTTATGGCTTATTCAAATTTTAAGTTTGAATTTCTAAAATAAACGCCTTATTTAAATAGAAATAGAACATATTTCACCTAGGAAAGTAAAGGTTAGGATTAAACATTTATGCCAGTAATATAAAAAATAATTTAGGTAAAGAAGTTGGATAAAGTATCAATAATATCCTCTTTATTTTTTGAAAATTGATCGCATTATAAAAAAAAGGCTTTTTAAAATAGTTTTTAAAAAGCCTTTCTGTAATTATTTATTTTACGTTATGCTGAATATTAATTGACTCAACATGTATTGCTTTAAACACTTCTTCTATAAACTCTTCGCTTAAGCCTTTACTTTTTCCAGTTTCTATCATATTTACTAAAATATCTGACCATCTTCCGCTTTGTAAAATTGCTACATTCTCTTGGTGTTTTAATCTTCCTATTCCCTCAGCAACAACCATTCTATCGCTTAAAATATCAATGATATTACTGTCTATTAAATCTAACTCTTTACGGTATAAATTTAATTTACTTTGAAAACTTTCTTTAGAACTACTTTTCTGACGAATTCTTAAATCTTGTGTAATTTTATGCAATTGTGCTGGCGTAATTTGCTGTGCAGCATCACTCCAAGCATTGTCTGGATCTATATGAGTTTCAATCATAAAGCCATCAAAATTTAAATCTAAGGCAGTTTGAGAAACGTCTAAAATGGTATCTCTTCTACCGCAAATATGAGATGGATCAAGAATTAATGGTAAATCTGGAAATTCTTTTTTCAATTCAATTGCAATGTGCCATTTTGGTTTATTTCTGTAATGTCCCGTGTTGTAAGCTGAAAACCCACGGTGAATAACACCAAGTTGTGAAATTCCATTCGCTTGAAAACGCTCAACACCACCTAACCACAATGCTAGGTCTGGATTTACCGGATTTTTAACTAAAACTGGCTTATCAACACCTTTTAAAGCATCGGCAATTTCTTGAACAGCAAATGGGTTTACAGTAGTTCTAGCTCCGATCCATAAAATATCTACATCGGCCTTTAAAGCTAGTTCTACATGATTTGCGTTCCCAACTTCTGTAGTAATTTTAAGTCCTGTTTCCTCACGAACTCTTTGCAACCATGGCAAACCAATTCCACCAACACCTTCAAAACCACCTGGTCTTGTTCTTGGTTTCCATATACCTGCTCTAAATACATTTGTATCTGTATCTTTTAATAAATGAGCCGTTTTTAATACTTGCTCTTCTGTTTCTGCACTACAAGGCCCTGCAATTACAATTGGATGAGAAAGTCCCATTCCATCTAACCATTTTCTGTTTTCTTTCGTTATTTCCATCTTATTCTAGTTTCTTATTTAGTCGTTATCTTTAATTCCGTTTAATATTGATTTTATATAATTTGTTTCGTTCATTGTAACTTTTAATCCATTGTCATCAGCATTTACAATTAAAGATTTAAATTCATTTAAATTTTTAATATATTCATCTAGAGATCTAATAATATTTTCTTTATTCTCTAGAAAAATTGGTGCCCAAGTATTTGCGTTACTTTTAGCCAACCTCACTGTTGAGGCAAAACCTGTACTAGCCATATCAAAAATTGCTTGTTCGTTTTTTTCAATTTGCAACACCGTTTTTCCCAACATAAAAGAGCTGATATGCGACAAATGAGAAACATAGGCAATATGTCTATCATGCTCTACTGGATTCATCATTTTAATACGCATATTTAGTTGTTTAAATAAACTAATTGCCGCATCCAAAATTTTCCAATCTGTTTTATCGGCTTCACAAATAATATTTACTTTATGATCGAATAAATTTAAGATTGCCGCTTCTGGACCAGAAAATTCAGTTCCTGCAAGCGGATGCGCCGCTACAAAGTTTTTACGTTTTTTATGATTTTCAACTGCTTTGCAAATTTCATTTTTAACTGAACCTACGTCAAAAACCAAGGTTTCTTCAGAAATAATATCTAACACTTGAGCTGTTAATTTTGGAATAATATTAACTGGCACTGCAATAATTATAACAGCTGCATCTGCAATTTCCGAAAAACTAATTTCTTGATCAATTACTCCAAGTTCTAGCGCTTTTTTTATATGATCTGGGTTTTGATCAACTCCGTAGACTTTAAAATTCCCTCTTTTTTTTAAATCCAACGCCAAGGAACCGCCTATTAAACCTAAACCTATAACAACTAATTTTTCCATGTTATATTTTTACAGTTATTATTCTATTTAATACTTCTGAAAGCACTTCTTCTGAAACACATAAAGATGCTCTTAAATAACCTTCTCCATTTGAACCAAAAATTGTTCCTGGTGTTATAAACACGTTCTTGTTGTATAACAAATCGTCTGTTATGTCTTCAGATTTTATACCTTTTGGTAGTTTTGCCCACACAAATAAACCTCCAATATTTTTATTATAAGTACAATCTAAGGCATCAAAAATTTGCCAAACTAGTGCTCTTCTTTTTTTATAAATCTCGTTTTGTGCTTTAAACCAATCATTCGATAATTTAAACGCTTCCACAGCACCTTTCTGAATTCCAAAAAACATTCCAGAATCCATATTACTTTTTACCTTTAAAATAGTTTTAATAATCTCAGCATCGCCCACAACCATTCCTACTCGCCAGCCTGCCATATTAAAGGTTTTACTTAAAGAATTTAACTCAATAGCAATTTCTTTAGCACCTTCAATTTCTAATATACTAAGTGGTTTTTCATTTAAAATAAAACTATACGGGTTGTCGTTTACAATTAAAATTTGATGCTTTTTTGCAAATGTAATTAATTGTTTAAAATCTTCTTTTGAAGCGACAGCTCCCGTTGGCATATGCGGGTAATTAATCCACATAATTTTTACTTTCGATAAATCTTGTTGTTCTAACTCTTCAAAATTAGGCAGCCAATTAGTAGCCTCATTTAAATTGTATAAAACAGGTTCCGCTTCTACTAAATTAGTGACAGAAGCATAGGTTGGATAACCCGGATTTGGAATTAAAACTTTATCGCCTTTATTTAAAAATGCCATAGAAATATGCATAATTCCTTCTTTTGAACCCATCAAAGGAAGAATTTCTGTAGCTGGATTTAAAGAAACATTGTAGTTGTCTTTGTAAAAATTAGCAATACCACTGCGCAATTCTGGAATTCCTTGATAACTTTGATATTGATGTGCATCTGGCAACGTAACTGCATTTTGAATTGCTTTTATTACAGTATTTGATGGTGCTAAATCTGGACTTCCAATTGCAATATTTATTATTGGCTTTCCTTCATTTCTTAAAGCCGCTACTTCTCTCAACTTTTTTGAGAAGTAGTATTCTTTTACATCGTTTAATCTATCAGCTTTTTGTATCATTATCTTTTACCCTTTGTGTATTCTCCTAAAATTTTTAATTCTTCAACTTTTTCTTTTATTTCACTTAATGCATTAAAATAATCTGCGTAACTATTGAAAATAAAATCAGCAAAAAAAGCATATTTCCAAGGAGTGTTTATAACTGGCATCGATTGTATTTTAGATAAGTTTAAATTATGCTTAGCTAAAATTGAAAGTACTTCAGCCAAACTACCAGTATCGTTACTTGTTATAAATTTTATGGAAGCTTTATTTGCAGAAACACTACTTTTATCTGAATTATTATTTAATATAAAAAAGCGTGTTGCATTTTCTTTTATTGTCTGAATTCCTGGAGCAATAATTTCTAAATTATAAATATTTGCCGCTAATTCGCTTGCTATTGCACCAACTCCCTTTAAATTCTTATCCTGAATTCTTTTGGCTACCGAAGCTGTATCTTTATCTTCAATAAGCTTTATATTCGGATAGTCTTTAAAAAAATTATGACACTGTAATAGTGCCATAGGATGTGAATATACTTCGGTAATATCAGCAATATTTTGATTTTTTAACCCCATTAAGTTATGTTGAATTGGCAAATGAAATTCTCCACAAATTGTTAATTGATGGTCGTCAATTAAAGCGTAATTAGGCAATATTGCTCCAGCAATAGAATTTTCAATTGCCATTATAAGTACATCCGCTTTTTTATCTTTTAAAAGATTTGGCATTTCAGAAAAAGATAAACATTCTAATAAATCTATATTTTCTCCAAAATACTGTTGCGCCACAATGTGGTGAAAAGACCCTTTTATACCTTGAATTGCTACTTTCATTTTTTAATTTTTGTTCAAAAAAAAATCTCGAAAAATTTCGAGACTCTATAATTATATTTTGTTAAACAACACATACAAAGCCTCACTCTTTATTAATAAAATAAAAGTAAAAATAGAAGCTATTAAGAGTGTTATTTGTTATCATAATCTTGTAAATACTGGACAAATCTATACATTAATTTTATAAAAACATTCTTTTTAATAAAAAAAATTTAATACTTATTGATAATTTAAAAAATTATGCTATTTAATTAAATTTTTATAATATCAATAGTGATATTTTCAAGAATCACTAAATTATAAAGTATACTTTCTTCTTGATTTGTAACCGATGATTCATATATTGCACATTATACAATCCTTAATCTAAAATTAATTAACTTTGATATTTATTTTTTTATTAAAATATTATGATTTTGAAACACATTAAAATTATACTGAATTTAACCTTAATTTTTACTGTTTTTTTTGAATTACATTCTCAAAATTATTTGGTGGAATTAAATTCAAATATTAGCAGTAAAGAAAATCTTCCTTTTTTTTTAACAGCAAATAAATTTGGTGCAATTCCAAATAGCAATAATATTTTATTAAATACATCCATTTATTCTGATTTCAAAAATAACAACAACAGATTTAATATTGCATATAAAACATCTATCAGTGGTTATATTGCTGACAAAAACAATGTTTTAATTAATGAACTTTATGTTTCTATTGCTTCTGAAAATTGGCAATTAGATGTTGGTAGTAAAAATGACGACATCGTATTTAAAGGCTTGTCTGTGTCTAATGGAAATATTATAAATTCAATTAATACTAGAGCTTTTCCTGGTATAAATTTTAAAACCAGAAGTTATTTAGAACTTCCATTTGCCAAAAACTGGTTAAAAGTGAAAGCTAATTATGCTGAATATTTTTTAAATGACAAACGTGCGGTTGACAATACTCATTTACATTATAAAAGTTTGTATTTTAAATCTAAATTATCCGATAAACTAAGCTTAATTTCTGGTTTAGACCATTATGTTCAATGGGGTGGAACTTCTGAAGAATTTGGAAAACAACCAACAAATTTTAAAACTTATTTAAAATATATAACAGGAACAGGCGATGGAAATAAAACTGAAGATCAAATTAATTCCTCAAATGCATGGGGAAATCATATAGGTAATTATCTCTTTCAATTAAATTATACCGGAGAAAATTCTAACTGGAGTATTTATTTATCACATCCTTTTGAAGATCGGTCGGGAAGAGAATTTGCAAATTATCCAGATGGTTTGTATGGGTTTTTTATAGATTTAAAAAAGCCTAAAAGTTTTATAACTCATCTAATTACTGAATTTCAATACACCAAACACCACGGAAAAAATAGTTCAGAAAATGGATTGATAGACAACTACTTTAACAATAGTGTTTATAAAAGTGGTTGGACTTTTTTTGGACGAACTATTGGTTCCCCGTTTTTCACAACCAAAGCTCCTGAAAATGGCATTACTTATGGAATTGATCAAAATAGACTTACTTCATTTAATTTTGGTTTTAAAGGATACTTAAGTGACAACATTCAGTACAAAACTAATATTACTTATACAAAGTTTGCAGGATGGTTTAACAATCCTATTAATAAATCTTTATTCGCTCCATATTTAGAAGTTTTAATTTCTGAAGAATCAATTCCCTTTAACATAACCGTTGGTACAAGTGCAGATTTTGGTGATTTTCTACCAACTAATTTTGGAGGCTTTTTAAAATTAACTAAAACTGGAATTTTTTAAAATATGTTGCCTTTTTTTAGAAAAAATAAAAAATCTATTACTACATTTTTTCCTGATAATTATGTAGATATTCATTCGCATTTATTGCCAGATATTGATGATGGTTCTAAAAGTTTTGAAGAGTCGGCAGTACTTATAAAAAGACTTTCTAATTATGGTATAAAAAACTTTGTTGTTACACCGCACATTATGGATGGTGTTTGGAATAATACTCCTCAAATAATAAATCAAAAACTTTTTGAGCTCACTAATTATTTAAAAACACAAGAAATTTATGATATAAAAATTAGGGCTGCTGCTGAATATATGATTGATGCGAATTTTGAAATATTACTAAACAAAAAAGAACTACTTACCATTAAAAACAAATATTTACTGATAGAGCTTTCTTATTTTAATCCGCCAATAAATTTAAAAGAAATTATTTTTAACATTCAAATAGCTGGTTATCAACCTATTTTGGCACATCCTGAACGCTATACTTTTTATCATTCAAATTATAAAGAATATTTTAAATTAAAAGAATTGGGCTGCTTATTCCAATTAAATTTACTTTCATTATCTCAACATTACGTTTCTAAAATAACCAAAATTGCTGAACAATTATTAAAAGATAATCTTATAGATTTTACGGGAACAGATACACACAATAATCACCATTTAGATGTTTTAGAAACTATAAATAATAAGAAATTATTAAAACTAGTTACACCAGTTTTAGAGAATAATGCTCAACTACTTTAAACTCCAATCAGCTTCTAAAAATTAATAATACTCGTCATTCTTAACTTGTTTCAAAATCGCATAATACATTATATGTTAGCCATCTGGTGAGACCCTGAAATAAATTCAGGGTGACGTACTTAATACTATGACAGAAAACAGCAATACAATAATTATTATTATTTTTAAAATGGCATAACTTTTCTCCACCATTTATTTGTCGCTGTTTCTTTTTCAGTATAACCGTAACCATAGCCGTAACCATAGCCATAACCTCTTTCTAAATCTGTATCATTAATTAAAACAGCCATATTTGGCAAACGTTTTTCTTTATATAACTTATTTGGAATTTCAAGCAAACGTTTATCTAAGTAATTTGCTCTTATAACATAAATAAACAAATCTGCTTTTTGACTAAACAGTAAAGTGTCAGTTACAATATTAATTGGTGCGGTATCTACAATTACATAATCGTAGTTCGCTTTTCCATACTCTAAAACCTCATCAAAACGTCCATTCATTAATAATTCAGAAGGATTAGGAGCAACAATTCCCGATTCTAAAATATCAAAATTAGTTTCTTTAAATTCTTCGATTACATCAGGCACATTCAATGAAGCATCCATTAAAAAATGCGAAAGCCCCTTTTTTGTAGATTTAATATTTAAATATTCAGCAATTTTAGGTTTTCTAATATCACCACCAATTAATAATACTTTTTTATTGGTTAAAGCTAAAACAGAAGCTAAATTTATAGCAATAAAAGTTTTTCCCTCACCTGCTAAAGTTGATGTAATAAAAATAGTTTTAGAAGCGCTTTTTACACTTGAAAGCATAAAATTAACATTGGTTCTTAACAATCTAAAAGATTCTGAAGTACTATCTCGATCTCGATCTGAAATAACCACTTTCCTTTCTGATTTAGATTGAGGAATATCACCTAAAATAGGAATATCAATTGCCGTTTCAACATCTTTACGGGTATGAATTTTATTGTCTAATAAAAATATAACATACAAAATACCAAAAGGTAAAATTAATCCAATAAATAGAGCTGCTAAATAAAACATCCGGCGATTTGGAGCTACCGGATAACCACCACCATATGCCTTATCTACAATTTTAGCATTAGGCAAAGTAACGGCCAAAGTAATGGCGTTTTCTTCCCTTTTTTGCAATAAATACAAGTACAAGGCTTCAATTATTTCTTGCTGTCTTTGAATATCCCTATATTCTCGTTCTTGTTTTGGTACTGCGGCAATTTTTGAATTAAACCTATTCTCTTGATTTTTTATATCGTTTAATGAAATTGTTAACGAAGATTTTAAATTAGATAAACTTTGAAAAATATTATCTTTAAATTGGTTTAATTGTGTATTTAAATTTATAACTGTTGGATGCAACTCACTAGAACTATTTAATATTCTATTACGTTCCAACAACAATTCATTATACTTACTTGTACTTTGGGTTATTGAACTATTATCTATGCCTAATCCTGCTGGAATAAGTTCATTTTTATTTGTAGAAATGTATTCATTTACATAATCAACTAACTTTAATTGCGTACTTAAAGCTATTATTTGTTTAGATAATTCGTTTTTAGATTGCAAAGCTATTCCTGCTTCAGAAGAAATATCTGTCAATCTATTTTGTGTTTTAAATTCTTGTACCCCAGCTTCTATAAGCGATAAATCTTTATCAATAATTGAAATTCTATCATTTATAAATTCATTGGTTCTTTTGGCTATTAAACTTTTGTCTGTTACAGCATCTAAGTTGTATTGTTTTATTAAATTATCAAGAATTTCTTGTGCTTTTTCATTCACCCTATCTCTTAAACTTAAACGAATTACACTAGAATTTTTTACAACTTCAACCTGAATTCGATTTCTATAACTTCCTACAACTGATCTTAAAGGAGTAATTCTAATTATTGTTTCATCACCAACTTTTAAGCGATTTACATCTTTTGGAGTAATAATAAAATCTCCAAAAGATAAGTTCATTTTTTCTCCAAAAGCAAATTCCTTTTCTTCTAATTCTGTCTTTAAAATAACATGCGTTTTAGATTTTATAAGAATTGAAAATGTGGCATTTAAATTATCAAAAATTGAATCGCTAATTAGAAAATTGATATTAAAGGGTGATCTATTATGAAAAAATTCGGCTTCAATAACTCTTCCTTGATTGTAATAGGAAACATTTAATTGTAATTCTTTAGCAACTCTTTGAATTAAATTTCTAGATTTCAATAATTCTATTTCATTTTCTAAAGATGCTTGAGAACTCCCTACCAAACCTAAATCTTTAAATGCCGAAAGTTCACTATTTTCAACATCTTCAATAAGTATAGTTGCAGCCGCCTCGTATTGATTTGGGGTATAACGCAAGTATATAAAAACAATTGTAAGTGCTAAGAAAGTGCTTAAAATAAACCATTTCCAGTGGTAAACATACTTCTCAATTTCTTCACGTATATTTATTGTACCCTCATTAAAATTTACAGGATTAAATTGTTGTTGATTTTGCATATTATCGTGTTAAAATTAGCACTAAAGAAAGTAGTGCTGAGGCTATTGAAATTAAAGATGATGTTGTGCCTATTGCAGATGAATTAACTTTTGCCTTGTTAGGTTCTACATAAACAATATCATTTTGTGCTAAATAAAAATAAGGAGATTTAAATAATGATTTATCGGTTAAATCTAAACGAATACTTTCTACTTTATCTCCAGTAGTTCTTAAAAGTAAAATATTTTTTCTTTTACCTTGAATAGTTAAATCTCCAGCCATTGCAAGTGCTTCTGGAATTGAAACTTTTTCGTTTTCCAGGTTATAAGGCCCAGGCGATTTTACTTCTCCTAAAATAGACACTCTAAAGTTTTCGAGTCTAATTGTAACAATCGGATTCGTAATATAAACCTCTAACCTCGATATTAAATTATCTTTGAGCTCATCGGTTGTTAAACCACCAACTTTAATTTTACCAAGTTCTGGAAAGGTAATATCTCCTTGATTATCTACCAAATAAGTTATTGATTTTGTAGTTGTTTGCCCTCCTCCTTGGTATAGATTATATGCTTTTACAGCGTCGGGTTCACGAGCACTTACGGTAATGTTAAGAATATCGGCAGTTTGTATTTTTGGAGCATAATTTTTATACAATTCATTTGAAATTGTTTCATCATTTTGAAAATAAATCATATCTTTTTTAGATGCACAAGAAGAAACAATAATTAACGCTATAAAAAGCAAGGTAAGTTTATATAAGTAGTTTATATTCATTTTCTATTTTTTACAAATATATTTAATAAAAATTTGTTATTTATCTAGCATCTGATATTTTGAATTATTAGACACAAATTCCGGAACAATCTGCTTCATTTTTAAAACAGTTAATTCATTATTTTCTTTATTATTTATAGTGCATAAATTTTTAATATGCTCCTTTACAATTTCAGCATTTAGGGGAGCTACTTTGGCTTTCATAATTTTTTCATGATGCGTCTCAATAGTGTTTTCTGAAGTCGCTAATAATTCTTCATAAATTTTTTC
>NZ_JBFLKT010000241.1:0-5180 GCF_040883305.1 Lutibacter sp. | reverse complement strand
TTTTTTTAGGGAAAAATATTAGATACATTCGTGTTCAAAAAGGTTTAAGCCAAGAGCAATTTGCAGATGACTTAAAAGTATCTCGCTCACGCATAAGCTCTTATGAAGAAAACAGAGCAACGCCTCCAATAAGCTTTATAATTGATCTATCAAATTATGTAAATATTTCTATAGATATTTTACTTAAAAAAAAATTAGATAACTTAGAAGTCTAAATATGTGTTATCAAACTAAAATATTGAAACAAAAAGAGGAATTACTGGAGCGTTTTAATGCTGCAATAGATGCTTTAAACGATTACGAACCTATTGAGTTTTGTAGCGCATTTGAGTACCCTAAAACACCCGTAATAACCAAGGAAGATCCAGCTAAAATTCAATTATTTAATTGGGGATTGATACCTAGTTGGTCTAAAAATGTATCTATACGGAATTACACTTTAAATGCACGCATTGAAACTTTGAATGAAAAAAAATCGTTTAAAGATATTGTTCAAAATAGGTGCTTAATTATAGCTGATGGTTTTTACGAATGGCAATGGAGAAACAAAAGTGGTTCTAAAAAAGAAAAATACTTAATTACGCTTCCAAACGAAGAATTATTTGCTTTTGCAGGTTTATACACACAGTGGACAAATTTTGATAATACCAAACTAAATTCTTATACCATTATTACCACACAAGCCAATAAATTAATGAGCGAAATCCACAACACCAAACAACGAATGCCTGTTATTTTAAAAAAGGAAGATGAAAAACCTTGGTTACAAGGTGAAGATTATAACGCTTTTAAATTTCCTTATAGTTGTGATTTGATTGCAACTGCTTTACCTGAAAACCCATCTCAGTTAGGATTGTTTTAATAAGTGTATAATTCGCATTATAATCTGAGTGCTATTAAAAAAGTTTTCAAATTTATTTCACCCATAAAAGTGGAAAACGAACAGGAACATTTCTAATTATTTCCATTTTATTGAAGTTACTATTTAATGATTTCCACGTTTTAAGATAATCCTCATTTTGCAAAGCAACTCCTCCAAATAATAAAGCTGCGGAACGCACCGGCCAATCGTTCCAATACATAACATCTTTTTTAAATGACCACGAATTTTTATCTTTTATAAAAGGAAATAGAAAATCGAAGCCTAAAGCTAAACTTTTTTCATTGGGTGTTTCAAATAAAAACAAATTCTCTTTTTCTGAAGCTTCCAAAATAAACTCTCCTCTTTTCCCAGAAGATATTTTGGTAAAAATAGTTTGAGGCACATCATATTTTCCTAAATAAGATTTTACCCGTTCGCCTGGAACTTGTGTCCAAATAATTCCTCCAGACCAGGCATATTGAGAAAATGGTAAGTCTATGTTGTTTTCTTTTTCCCTTTGACGTTTGTCAAATTGAATTAAATACTCTCGAAGCTCTTTTAAAGATGCCGGATCTTCAAAATATAGCATAGGTCTTGGACAAAATATTTTGGTTCCTCCTGCTACAACACCTGCACCTCTCAGCACAAAATCACTTCTCTCTAAATAAAAAATATCGCTTAAAATCAATTTTCCAGCGGGCAATTGCAATACTACACTTCCTTCAATAGCATTCGCTGCCTTTATGGCTTTTTTTAAGCGCTTTTGAATCGTCTAAACCATCATTCGGAACAACACCATGATCGGTAGCTAAAACAATTTTTTTTGTAATATTAGGAATAATTGTTTCTCCAAAATGGTGCCCAGCACAACTAAAATCTGGCAAATAATTTTGTTCCGCTACTTTTTTATTAGCAATTATTTCTGGTACGTTTTGAGAATAGATTATTGATGGAAAAATTAGCAATAATATTGTAAATAAAAACCCTTTTAATAAACTTTGAAAATTAAGATTGATAGCTTTTTTAAACAGTAACTTTTATATTTTTAGATTGTTCGAATTTAATCCATTAAAAATAGTGAATTTATTCTGTCTAAAAATCCTAAAATGGGTATAAAATTGTACTAGCAAATTCTAGCAACTGCTATTAATAAACTTTAGAAAAAACTCAGCTTTTAGTTAAGGTACTAATATCTATTAAAAAATCCAACTATAACGTTCAAAAAACAAATCTATTAGTTTGTTTTTTAAGTAGTTACTAACTTCTGTTAAAATATTCTTAGGATAGAGATAATACCTTACTCTATTACAATTTAAGGCTAAATGCTCTAAATCTATAGCTCTTTTAAGCTTCAATATTTTAAGCTCCATGTCTATTTCTTCAAAAGAATTGTATGTTTTTGGTATCATAATTTATCAAAATAGTGTGTAGAAAAAAACTTAATTATTGGTTTATTTATGCGATTGCGAAGTAAGTAAAACAGCACTGCTAAAAATATAAAAAATACACCTACAATTGCAAAACCATACCAAATATTGTCTAATAGTTGCCCAATGGCATAAGATGCTCCCAATGCCAATACAAACAAGGCTAATAACAACATAGATCCAACTATTAATACCTGAACAGATGCGGTTACCAACCTCATTAATACCTTAAATACTTTTAATTGTAAATACGCTTCACTATTTTTTAAATAAGAGCGAATGTCAGTATCGGTTTCTAAAAGTGTATCCTTAAATTTATCAAAAGCCATACATTACTTTTTATGCAATTCTGCGTTTTTCTTTTTAATATCTTCTAACTTACTTTCTAAAGCATTAATAATATCTTCTGCTTTATAACTTAAACTTGAAATGGCATCATCTAATTTTTTATCAAATGCTTCCTTTTTTTCTTTTGCGGTTTTTGTAATTTCTTCTTTCGCATGTTTTACACGATCTGAAATATCGTGTGATGTATCAGCAACTGTTTGCTTAATTTTTTCTCTTGTTTCACTTCCTTTATTTGGCGCAAAAAGAATACCGAACCCAGCACCTATTGCTGAACCAATTAAGAAGGAAAAAAACATATTTCCATTATTTTGTTCCATGATTATATTTTTTTAAATTATTTACTATGTGTAAATTTAAAAAGAGTAAGTTCTTTTTAAAATGACCGGGGTCATTCATATAAAATAAATTGTTCATTTTTAACAATACAAATAGGATTATAATTAAAAGAAAAGATGACCATCGTCATTTTGCATATTTTGAAATTACATTATATTAATTATTTATCTTCTTTTAAAGAAAGAAAAGGTTGTTATGCTTTTTCTCCGAGCCACCATCTATTTTTGGAAGTTTTAATTTTTATAGGTGCCCCATATTTAAATTCTAATTCTTTATAAATATAATTTACTCCTTCAGCAACAGAATCTGTAACCAAAAAAAGCTGTACATCTTTTTCAGAAATTGTTTCAAGTTTTTGCATTTTATTAATTTGCTTTAATAAATTAGACCAATAGTCCTTTCCGAATAAAACAACTGGGAAATCCGCTATTTTGTCGGTTTGTAATAGTGTTAGAGTTTCAAAAAGTTCATCCATGGTTCCAAAACCTCCAGGAAATACTGCAAAAGCATATGAGTATTTTAATAACAATACTTTTCTTACATAAAAATGATTTAAGGTTATATTAAAGTCGAGAAACGGGTTGGGTTCTTGTTCCTTTGGCAATTCTATATTGCAACCAATAGATTTACCAGCAACATCTTTAGCACCTCTATTTGCAGCTTCCATAATACCAGAACCACCACCAGTTATAATTGTAAAACCTTTTTTAGCCATTAATCGAGCAAATTCTCTGGCTTGCTGGTAATACAAATTATCTTCCCCAAATCTGGCAGAACCAAAAACAGTAATACACGGATTTACAAAATGTAATTTTCTAAAACCGTGAACAAATTCAAAAACTATAGAAAGTAAACTTCTAAATTCCTTAAAACGGCTTCTTTTACCACCAAGAAATTCTGCTTCACGATGATTTTTCATTCTAAAATTTAATTGTTTTCTAAAGATATTATGAATCTGAGAATTGTAAACTGATGAAGATCATTTCAATAGCAACTTAAATAAGCTTACTTTGTTATTAGCAGTAATTAATTTACCCTAAAAATATGTTAGGCTACTTAAATAACAAACAAATTGAACACCTACTTTACAGTTTAATAATTGGGAGATTGGGTTGCCATGCAAACAATAAAACGTATGTAGTACCTATTACTTATGCGTATGATGGCACCTATATTTACGGACATACAAAAGAAGGTTTAAAAATTGAAATGATGCGAAAAAACCCTAAAGTATGTTTTGAAATAGATGCTATAGAAAACATGAGTAATTGGCGAAGCGTAATTGCTTGGGGTACGTTTGAAGAATTAAAAACACCCGAAAATCGTGAAGAAGGAATGTTAAAATTAATGGATGTTGTAATGCCCTTAATGACTGGTGAAACAACTATTAGCAATCCTATGTCGGATACACACCAAAAATACATTGAAGCAATGAAAGGGGTTGTGTATAGAGTTAAACTAACAGAAAAAACAGGACGTTTTGAAAAAACTTAGGTTTCAACTAAAAAAATTAAAAAAAAAATAAGGTAAAATTGATGTTAATCATTTACGATATCTAATCCATCTATTTACTTTATAAAAAAATAAAATATTATGAAAAATAATAAGATTTTCACATTGCTAATAGCAGTTGCTTTAGTTGTAACAAGTTGTGGTCCTGTTGTATTTACATCAAGACCAAATAATGCTCCGCCTCCTTGGTTTTATCCAAACCGCGTAGAAATGGTGCGTTATGTATATTTTCCAGAGTATTCTATCTACTTTGACTTAACAATGAACAATTATTTATATCTAAATAACGGTGTTTGGGTGCGTGTTAATGTATTGCCGCCTCAATACAGACATATAAATTTAAATCGCAGTAGATATGTTCGCATAAAAAATTATAGAAGTGATAATATTAGAGATTATCACAACAAAAATTATAGAAGTAATACCGGTAAAAGGTCTTCAAATACAATTAAAAGAAGAAATTAGCCTAATATTTATTTCTTGCTAACGGTTTATATTTATTTTGGACCATTTATAAGAAACTCTTTCAGTAAATACAAACCAAACCTTCTTATCGGCAGGCATGTAAAAAATCTATGAGACTTGGCGTATGGAGTTGGTATTAGCAATTATTTTTATTTGCTGTTAGCAATAGTATTTTCTTTTTCCCATTTTTTGATAACCACAAACCATATAGCAACTGAAACTCCTAAAAT
>NZ_JBFLKT010000240.1:0-4617 GCF_040883305.1 Lutibacter sp. | reverse complement strand
GTTGAAGCAGTTTCTCACGAAGAGGTTCAAGAAGTAGCTAAAATATCAGAAAAAATAGTAGGTAAATTGGTTGAAGAATTTGTAAAATTATAATTTGGCATTATTTTAGTAGTTTAGCATTTAAATATCAATTTATGAATAAATTAATTTTTAGTTTTTTAATCGTTATAACTTATTTAACAATTGGTTATGCTCAAGAAAGTGTTGCAATAAATCATAATTCAGCTAATATTTGGCAGCAAGATTTTTCAAAAGCGGAGAAGCTTACAAAATCTGCGGATAAACCACTATTAATCTTTTTCACAGGATCAGATTGGTGTGGACCTTGTAAAATGTTGGTTTCAGATGTTTTTGAATCGGATAAGTTTAAAGAGGAAGTTCAAAACGATTTTATTTTATATGAAGCAGATTTTCCTAGAAATAAGGATTTGGTTACCAATTCTCAAAGAAGTGACAATTATAAATTAAAAAATAAGTATAATGTTAGTTCTTACCCAACAATTGTAATTGTTAATGAAAAAGGAAAAGCATTAGGTAAAATGAAAGGCTATAATTTAATGCGAGATACAAGTTATCATTATAAATTTTTTGATGACATTCTTAAAGATAATGAATAAAAAAATCCGCTTTAAAGCGGATTTTTTTTATAGTATTTAAAAGTAGTATTATTGATTTATTACTCTAAATGTAGTTCTTCTGTTAGCTCTGTGCTCTCTTTCAGTACAAGAAACACCATCAGCACATCTGTTTGTTAATTTTGTTTCACCAAATCCATTAGCAGTTAATTGACTAGAATTAATTCCTTTAGAAATTAAGTAATTAGAAACAGCCATTGCTCTTCTTTCAGATAAGTCTTGGTTACTTTCTTTTGTACCTCTGGCATCTGTATGAGATTCAAGCGCTATTGCAACACCAGTTCTCAATACAGGTAACAAACGTGTGTCAATTATTCTTTTAGCTTCGTTTGTTAACGTTGCACTTCCTAGATTCCAGTTAATTGGTAAAATACTATTTTCAGTTAATTTACAATCAACTTCTTCCCAAGATGTTAGACCACCTTTTTTAACTAAAACCTCCTTAGTAATAGTTTTATATTCAGCAGGAACAGTTACAGCTCGTTCAGTAGCATCGCTTACTAAAACAACTTTAGAAATTGTAGCGTATTCAGCTGGAATATCGATAGTTCTTGTAGTTGGAGGAGTTACCATTACTGTTTTTTTAACAACTTTAGTTACTTCTGGAATTTCAATTTTTCTAGTTGTAGGTTGCTGAGCAACAACAGTTTTTTTGTAGGTTTTGTTAAATCCAGGAACTGTAGTTCTTTGAGTACGAGCATCTGTATCCAGTTTAGTAAGAGGTACAGAAACATATTCGGCAGGAATTGGTTTGTAACACCAGTATCTACAATCATTAGGGTCACTAGATTCGCAATCTGGAGCAACATCGCTCATTTGCCAAACTGCAGTTGCAGGTTTAATTTCAATTGTTTCAGAATCTGATTTAAAAGTTGCTGGAGTAACACTTAATTTAGATCCATCTTCTTTTGCAGTATATGTTAATGTTTCCGACCCAAAAGATCCTGGGATTGCTTCTAATCGGTAACTAGCTTCTTTAACTACAACTACAACGTCTCTAGTTTCGTAAACAGCAGGTACAACCTCTAAACGTTGACTAGCTTCTTTAACAAGTACTCTTTCTGTAACTGTTTTATAGGTTGCAGGTGTAGTAGTGATTTTTTTGTAAGCTGCTTTTGTTTCAACAGTAACATCTTGGTTTTTCCATACGTCTGGAGTTTTACAACGTACATAGCATTTTCCAGGTTCTGGGTTGGTTGGTAGATCTTGCGAATAAGCACTAACACCAAAAACTAATAAAGTAATAGATAATAATAGTTTTTTCATTTTTTTTTAGCATATTAAATTAAGGTAAATATCATTTAGATTTTCTAAATAGTATAAGTTATGACACTCAACAAATGAATAAGTCACACTTTTCCTTAAAATTCTTAAAAAAAAAATTATATATTTTTGAAATAGAGGCTTTTAACAATACCATCTGCCAGTCCAATTTTTGGAACGTAGATTTTTTTTGCACTGCTCCACTTCATTGCAGAAAGGTAAATTTTTGTTGCAGGAATTATAACATCTGCTCTATCTGGGTTTAGATCTAATTCGGTAATTCGCTCTTCAAAAGACATTTTTTTAAGAAAATGATATTGGGCTTTCATATAAATTAACGAAAGTGGTTTTCCTATTGGTTTTCCAGAAAGTTTAAATATTTTATTAATATTTCCTCCAGAACCAATTAGAATGGGTTTGTGCAGTTTTTGCGTATTTGCTTTTATCCAAACCTCCATATGTTCCCAAACTTCTTTAAAGGATTTTTGCTTGTTAAGCAAACGTACTGTACCTATTTTAAAAGATTTTGAATTGATGATTTTTCCATTTGAAAATATAGTTATTTCAGTACTTCCTCCACCAACATCTACATAAACATAAGATTTGTCGTTTTCTATAATATTGGTTAAATCTGTTGAAAAAATAATTGCAGCTTCTTTTTTACCATCAATTAAATTAATTTTTACGTTAGTTTTTTCAAAAATTTCTTGAACAACTTCTTTTCCATTTTTTGCTTCACGCATTGCAGAGGTTGCACAGGCATAATAGTTTTGAACTCCATGAACTTCCATTAATAATTTAAAAGCTTCTAAAGCTTTTATCAATCTATTTTTATTTTCTTCAGAAATACTTCCTTTTAAAAAAGTATCAGCACCCAAACGAATAGGAACTCGAACCAATGCAGATTTTTTAAAACTAGGATGCTCATTATTTTTTTCTGTAATTACGTTTGCAACTAATAATCTAATGGCATTGGAACCAATATCTATTCCAGCAAGTTTTTCTATTTTCAAAATAATACTATTTATAATTCTTAGGAAATTCAGTTAAAAATGTCTTTCCGTTTTTTATGTCTTTCCAATGATTTGTGTCAAATTTAATTCCAATTACACCACAGGTTGGTACATGGTCAACTTGAATACTTCCAAATTTATTTACAAAATCGCTAATACCATGGTCGTGGCTAAATATAATTGCAGAATCAAAACCATCATCCAATGCTTTTACCGTTTTAATTAAATATCCATCGCTAAAATTGTAGAGCGATTTGCTAATTTTTATATTGGCCAATGGGTAATTAAAAGTGTAACTGAATATCAATCCAGTATGCAATGCTCTGTTTGCACAGCTAGAAATAAAAACATCTGGAGTTGCAATTTTTTTATGCAACACATTTGAAACTAGATACGCATCATTAATGCCTCTTTTTTTTAATGGACGGTCTATATCTTTAATACCCTCGTATTCCCAGGAAGATTTTGCGTGTCTAACTATATAAAGTGTCTTCATGTAGTATTCTCATGTGTGTTAGTTGAATTTCAAATATAGAAAAATTATGGAGCTAATCGTTCAATTTCCCAGTCATAATTTTCCTGTAATGTATATCTTATTCTATCGTGCATTCTGTTTGGCCTGCCTTGCCAAAATTCTATGCTTATCGGTTTTACAATAAAACCACCCCAATTTTTTGGTCTAGTAATTTCTTTATTTTCAAATTGTTTTTCAAAAGTGGCTAATCTGTCATCTAAATATTTACGAGAAGGCACAGGTTCGCTTTGGTCTGAAGCCCAGGCACCAAGTTTGCTTCCATCTGGTCTGGATTCAAAATATCCGTCAGACATATTTTCTGAAATTTTTTCAGCAACTCCTTTTATAATAATCTGCCGCTCAATATTATGCCATAAAAAGGACAAACATACATTTGGGTTGTTTTCTATAGCTTTTCCTTTTTCGCTATTGTAATTTGTATAAAAAATAAACCCTTCCCAAGTATATTTTTTAAGTAAAACAGCCCTGCTTTTAGGAAAACCATCGGCTCCAATAGTTGCAATTGTCATTGCATTTGTTTCTGAATCTCCACCAAACTCTTCAACTTCAAAAAACCATTTTTGAAATAGTTCCATTGGGTTTTCAGAAATATCTTTCATTGAAAGTTCAATTTTTTGATAATTTCTTCGATAATTACTTAAATCGCTTTCCATTGGGTAAAATTAAAAAATCTTTTATAGTTTTGAATTCTTTTTACGAGTATTTACGAATTCGTTTTTTTTAATAACAATAGTCCTAAAAATGTAATGAATCCATTTACAATTAACAGTTCATAACCAAATACATAGCCATTTAAAACTGTTTCAGAATGCGCATTTATAAAATACGTTGCTAAAACAGATAGCACAGCAACAATCCAGACATACTTATCTTTTATGTTTATTTTTGTAAATATTCCAAAAGCAAACAAGCCTAATAATGGTCCGTAGGTGTAAGATGCAACTTGCAATAAACTGCTTATAACATTGTCTTCTAAAACATATCTAAATATTACAATTACAAACACCAACAATACCGAAACTCCTATATGAGTTTTCTTTCTAATGGATTTTTGTTTAGAAGGTTCTTTGTTTTCAATATCTAAAAAATCTATACAGTAAGATGTTGTTAGTGAGGTTAATGCGCTGTCTGCACTAGAGTATGCTGCAGCAATTAATCCTAAAATAAATAT
>NZ_JBFLKT010000239.1:0-4490 GCF_040883305.1 Lutibacter sp. | reverse complement strand
GTTACTTTAAATGCAGCACAACTTGATTTTAAAGATATAAGAATTGGTTTAAAATTTTATATCATGTAGTATATAAAAAATAGTATAAATTGACTTATTAAACCTGTAAAAAACCCTAAAAATACTTCACTTACTGTATGTGCCTTTAATCGTAATCTTGATGAAGCAATTAAACCACTTAATATAAAAAAGAATGCTAAGATAGCAATTAGGTTTATTTGATAATAATAACTATAGTAAATTAAAAAACCTATTAAGCCACCAATTGCAGCGGTATGTAAGCTTATCTTTTGTTTAAAAAAAAGAAATATATAAGAAATTATAAAAGCCAATGAATAGCCAAAGAATAACACGGCTAAAAGATCTACAATTTTAGTTTTAAGCAACCAATTACCAATTATAATGGAAATTGCTGTAAATAATAAAGTAGGAAATTTTCGTTCTTCTATTGAAATCATGTGGTAGCTATGAATCATTTTATAGCGTTTTAAAACAATAAGAAATACAATTGGAAAAACATATGTACCAATTAATATTACTGACATTATGGTATATTCTTGTGGTTTAAAAATATATTTTGGTCTAAAGAGAAAATAAATTAACGCACCAATAATTGGAAAATTAATTGGATGAAAAAATATAGAAATAAATTTTGAAAATTTCATAGGTTTTTAACTACTATTATATCTTTTTCCTTAATCGGGCTACTGGAATATCTAGTTGTTCTCTATATTTTGCAACAGTTCTTCTTGCAATTGGATATCCTTTTTCTTTCAAAAGAACAGATAATTTGTCATCTGTTAAAGGTTTCTTTTTATTTTCATTTGAAATAACAGTTTCTAAAATATTTTTAATTTCTCGGGTTGAAACATCTTCACCTTGATCGTTTTTCATTGATTCGGAGAAGAATTCCTTAATTAATTTTGTACCATAAGGTGTACTAACATACTTGCTGTTAGCAACTCTAGATACTGTGGAAACATCCATATCAATTACATCTGCAATATCTTTTAAGATCATAGGTTTTAACTTGCGTTCGTCACCTGTTAAAAAATATTCTTTTTGATGTTGCATAATTGCATTCATATTTAGAAGTAAGGTTTGCTGACGTTGTTTTATTGCATCTATAAACCATTTTGCAGAGTCTAACTTTTGTTTTATAAACTGTACAGCTTCTTTTTGAGATTTAGATTTTTCTTTTGAATCTTTATATCCGTGCAACAGGTTACTATATTCTCTGGAAACATGCAGTTCTGGAGCATTTCTTGAGTTGAGTGAAAGCTCTAATTCACCTTCAACAATTTTTATAGTAAAATCTGGAACAATTTGCTCTGCTATTCTATTATTTCCTAAATAAGAACCACCAGGTTTTGGATTTAATTTTTCAATTTGTAAGATAGCATCTTTTAGTTGCTCTTCTGAAATATGAAATTTTTGCAATAATTTTTTGTAGTGCTTTTTAGCAAAATGATCAAAAGAATTTTCGAGGATATTTATTGCGAGTAGTACACTAGGTTTCTCTGGTTTTCTTTTTAATTGAAGAATTAAGCATTCTTTTAAACTTCTTGCACCAACACCAGCCGGATCTAATTGTTGCACCAAATGTAATAATCTTTCTAACTCTTCTATAGTTGTAAAGATATTTTGTGTAAATGCTAAATCGTCTAAGACATCATCTAAATCGCGTCTTAAATAGCCGCTATCATCTATACTTCCAATTAGAAAATCTGTAATAGTTTCTTCATCTTCAGTTAACCGGTAAGTGTTTATTTGAGTTTTTAAATGTTGCGTAAACGAGGTTCCAGAAGCGTAGGGAATATGTTTATCCTCATCATCTGAGGAGTAATTATTTGCTTGTGTTTTGTAATTAGGTATTTCATCGTCACTTAAATACTCATCAATATTTATATCATCTGTGCTTATATTTTCGTTACCAGAATCATCGTATTCATCATTTTGAGAATCCTCAAAATCATCTGTATTTTCTTTACCACCTTCTAAGGCAGGATTTTCCTCCAATTCTTGTTTTAATTTTTGCTCAAATGCTTGTGTAGGCAATTGAATCAATTTCATTAATTGAATTTGCTGAGGTGATAATTTTTGTAATAACTTATAATGTAAGCTTTGTTTAAGCATATATTTATTGTGACTTTTTATAAAAATACAAAAAACATTGAATTATGTATTCAATTTTTTTAATTGAACAATTTAAAATTCGGCGTTTTGCGGTGTTCTTGGAAACGGAATTACATCTCTAATATTCCCCATACCTGTTGTAAATTGAACTAAACGCTCAAATCCTAATCCAAAACCACTATGTTCTGCTGTTCCAAATTTTCGGGTATCTAAATACCACCATAATTCTTTTTCTTCAATATCAAGTGCGGCCATTTTTTGTTGTAAAATCTCTAAACGCTCTTCTCGCTGACTTCCACCAACAATTTCTCCTATTCCTGGAAATAAAACATCCATTGCTCTTACAGTTTTACCGTCGTCGTTTAAGCGCATATAAAATGCTTTTATATTTGCCGGATAATCGAATAAAATTACAGGACATTTAAAATGTTTTTCAACTAAAAAGCGTTCGTGTTCGCTTTGCAAGTCGGCACCCCATTCGTTAATAATATATTGAAATTTTTTCTTTTTGTTAGGTTTGCTATTTCTTAAAATATCAATGGCTTCTGTATAACTAACACGTTTAAAGTTGTTATCCACTACAAAATTTAATTTTTCGAGCAAAGTCATTTCACTGCGTTGCAATGCTGGTTTGGTTTTCTCTTCTTGATTGTATCTGCCATCTAGAAAAGCAATATCGTCTTTACAATTTTCTAAAACATAGTTTATTACAGATTTAATAAAATCTTCAGCCAAATCCATATTGTCATCTAAATTATTGAACGCAACTTCAGGTTCAATCATCCAAAATTCAGATAAATGGCGAGTAGTATTAGAATTTTCAGCTCTAAAAGTTGGTCCAAAAGTATATACTTTACCTAAGGCCATAGCATAGGTTTCAGCTTCTAATTGACCAGAAACTGTTAAGTTGGTCATTTTACCAAAAAAATCTTTTGTAGTATCTATTTTCCCGTCTTCATTTTTTGGCAGATTTTCAAGGTCTAAAGTAGTTACCTTAAACATTTCTCCTGCTCCTTCAGCATCTGATCCAGTTATAATTGGAGCACTAAAATTGTAAAAACCATTTTCGGTAAAATATTTATGAACTGCAAAAGACAATGCAGATCGCACTCTCATTACTGCACTAAATGTATTTGTTCTTACTCTTAAATGTGCGTTTTCTCTTAAAAATTCGAAGCTATGTTTTTTTGGTTGAATTGGGTATTCTTCAGGGTTTGAATCTCCTAATATTTCAATTTCATTTACCTGAATTTCAACAGATTGCCCTTTACCTTGACTTTCAATTAAAGTTCCTTTTACAGAAATTGCAGCTCCTGTAGTAATGCGTTTTAGAGTTGTTTCATCTGTTTTTTCAAAGTCAACAACACATTGTATATTGTTAATAGTTGAACCATCGTTTATTGCAATAAATCTATTTGCTCTAAATGTTCTAACCCAACCTTTAAGGGTTACATCTTGTAAAAATTTATTTGAACCCAAAAGTTCAGCTACAGTACTTCTAATCATGTTTAAAATTTTAAGAGTTACAAAGATACATGAACTAATGAAAGTTGGAAAGTCTAATTGTGTAAAAGTGAATCGATAAAATTCTATATATTTATATAGGTACTTTTACGTATTTTGAGATTAATATCAACAATTTTTTAGGTATCTCCGTTTGTATCTTCAGGTGTTAATATATCTAATGTTGGTTCTTTAAACGTTTTCTTATTAGCAATTTTCTTTTCTAATGATAATAATAACGAAGGAAGTAATAATAAATTAGAAACCATTGCAAATAAAAGCGTAATTGAAACCAAACCTCCTAATGCAATTGTACCTCCAAAACTGGAAACGGTAAACACTAAGAAACCAAAAAACAGTACAATTGAAGTATAAAACATGCTTACACCAGTCTCTCTTAAAGCTGCGTAAACAGATTGTTTAATTCTCCAATTGTTAGCAATTAATTCTTGTCGATATTTTGCTAAAAAGTGAATTGTGTCATCTACAGAAATACCAAATGCAATACTAAAAACCAATATTGTTGAAGGTTTTATTGGCACACCCAAATACCCCATTAAGCCAGCTGTAATAAGTAGTGGAAATATATTAGGAATTAAAGAAATTATAATCATTCTAAAAGAACGAAACAGAAAAGCCATAAAAATAGCAATTAATAAAATGGCTAGTGATAGCGAAATTACTAGGTTATTTATTAAAAAGGTGGTTCCTTTTAAAAATACCAAGGCACCACCAGTCATAGTAACATCAAAATCTTCTTTTGGAAATTCCTTATCAATTTTTTGTTGAATACGCTCTTCAATACCAGTCATTTTTTCTGTTCCAATATCTTTCATAAAAGTTGTCATTCT
>NZ_JBFLKT010000238.1:0-3771 GCF_040883305.1 Lutibacter sp. | reverse complement strand
GTTTAGTATCTACAGGAATCAAAAAATCTGTTGTAGCAATATCTAATAAACCAATGTCTAATATTGCTCTTTTATGCGTATTTCCATAATCTTCAGGGTTGATTTCTAATAATTCTCCTGACGGGTTTTCTTCCAAATCACCATAGGGCAATACAGGTTTTTCTGTAATTTCAATTATTTCTGCATGTAATAAAAACACATCGTTTTTCATTTTTGGAATAGTTTTATTTGTAAATAAATCAATACCAAAAAATAAGGTTTCGCCAATTCTAAAATGATTCACTCCTTTAGGAATTTGCCGTTTTTGTAACAAAGGAATCATTACAGAAGAGCCTCCGGTAACATAATCAATTTTTTTACCAAATTTAGCTTCAATCAGCTGTTCGTATAAACTCAACTGTATTAGTTTATCTTTACTTGGCATTACACCACTTAAACAATTCAAATTTGCTCCAATACCAACAACTTTTATATTTGGCAAGTCAAAAACTTTTTTGTAGAAATCTAATAAATGCTCACCCAAAATACCTTCGCGTAAATCCCCAAGCTCTATCATTATAATTATACGATGTACCTTATTTTGGACTTTAGCTTCCTCAGACAACCATTTTATAGTAGTAAATTCAGTATTAAAACTTACATCAGCATATTTAACTACGCTTTTTATACTTCTTTTAGCAGGTGGCTTAATATAGATAGTTTCAACCTTTGGATTTATAGACTTAATTGTTTTTAGATTTGTAAGTCGGGCGTCACAAACTTGTTCTTCACCTAACGACAATATAAATTCTAAGAATTGTTTATGCCCACATAGCATTTTTACCACTGGAGCCCACTCTTTATCATGCTCTTTAAAGAGGTTTTTTAAATAATTATAATTTGTCTCTAAGGATTTTTTATTAAGTGTTACAAAAGCCATAATTTAATTTTTAATGGATAAATAACTAATTGAAGAGAGCGAAATCCCTACTATAATAGGATCCAAACCAAATGGAATTGGCATTTGTAAAACGGATAATATTAATGTAGAAAATCCACCCAATAGCATGGAAACAAGAGCTGCTTTTGGTTTAGCTTTTTTTGATATAAGAATACCAAGTACCGGAATTAACAAACCAGAAACCATAAAAGAATATGAAAGCAGCATTAATTCTAATACACTTTGCATTGAACTCGCAATTAAAATAGCCAATCCTCCAATTATAAAAGTAGTGATTTGTGAAATTCTAATTGTATTTGGACTTAAATCTTTTAGGCCTAAAATATCTGTGACAAAATTTCCTGACGCTGCTAAAAGACAACTATCTGCAGTAGACATAATTGCTGAAAAATAAGCTGATAACATTAAACCCATAAAACCAACAGGAAGCACTTTTTTTAATAATAAAGGCATTCCAATTTCAGGATCCATTAATAGTGCATTGTCAAAACCTTCTGCTGCAAATAACCCTTTTGCAGCTGCTACTCGAGCAAATAGACCCAATATTACACCCATAAATGCCATAATAGGGTATTCAAATAAACCTGCAATAAACCAAGCTTTTTTAGCAGTTCTTTCGTTTTTACAAGCATATATTCTTTGGTATAACGTCATACCAACAAACCAAATGGGTACAATAATTACAAACCAATTAACCAACTGAACCCAAGTTACATTTTGTAAAGAGTAAAATTTATTGGGCAATACATTTATAATTTCATTATATCCACCTAAATAATTATAAGCAATTGGAATACCTATAAAAATTAAACCAGCCATTAAAATAATCCACTGAAAAGTATCTGTGTAAATGACAGCTTTCATACCTCCAAAAACGGTATAAACAAGTGCAATTCCGCCCATAATTAATAAGGCATCTAATAAATCTAAGCTTGGAAATGTTCCAATAGCCAATTTAGCACCTGCTAAAAATTGAGATGAAGTAAAACCTAAATATCCTACAAAAGATATAATACCTGCCGCCATAGCAACAGTGCCTCCATAGTTATGTTTTAAAAATTCAGGAAAGGTTAAAAACCCGTGTAAATTAGCTTGCCGTACTACTTTTGGTATTAAAAAAACGGCACTTAGCCAGGCTCCAATTAAACCTGTAAATAGCATCCAAGATCCAGATATACCCATCATAAAACCTAGCCCTCCTAAACCAATTGAGAACCCACCACCAACATCTGTAGCAACTACTGAAAGTCCAATATGAGTGCTACTCATTTTACCACCTCCAATATAATAATCCTTAACATCTTTATTCTTTTTGAAATAGTAAAAACCTATTCCAAGTACTAAAATCATGTATATTACAAAGACAATTATGTCTATAATTTCCATAACTAATTTCGACTATTTTTTTAAGCGCATTTCTAAATATTTGTTTTCAAACCCTAGTTTCTCGTACAAAAATTTAGCTGGATTATTTGGCTCAACATGTAGAGCAATATCTCCATCAGCAATCTCAATTGCCTTTTGCATTATTTTTTTACCAACACCTTTACCTCTAGCTTTATTGTGCACTGCTATATAAACTAGAATATTTTCAGGAATATAACCTTCCATTCCAGTTTTATTAACTATTGTTATTCCTAAAGTTTCATCTTCATCATTAAAAACCAAAACAAAACCGCCCAACCCCTTTTCTGAATCCTTTACAGCAAAATTTAAACATTTCAAAATAGCATCTCTTTCATCTCCAAACTCTTCTAAATGATTAAATAGAAATTCTACAATTGTTTCCTTTTCTTGCTTAGTTGGTTTAGAATCTTCATTGTAAATTTTAAATTTTTCCATTACTGTAATACTATTGATTTTCTTGATCTCTAAGATGTTGTTTATAGGCCGCTTTCTCGATTTGCCTTCTTCTTTTTACAGATTTTTTAGTAAAATGTTTATTCTCTCTTAATTGATTCAAAACCTTTGTGTTTCTAGTTTTTCTTTTATAACGCTTTAAAGCCCTATCAATATTTTCACCTTCTTTTACAGGAATTATTAACATATATTTTTATTGTTTTTTATGATTTCTGCTAAAATACAAAATAGTTTCTATAGAAACTATTTTTAACAACGATATATATTTTAAAATTAATTACATTTACTGTATTTATTTTAACATATATAACAATAATATACAAAAAATCAATTATTTATCAATGGTTTCTATAGAAAATTTAAAGAATGATAAAAATGATCTTATTTTTCGTTTGAAAATTCTTCTGCAGTAATTATGGGCGAAGCATCTAACTCTTCAACCTCCATAATTTGAGTTAATAAATCAATTCCCTCAATAATTGTTTGCAATTTTTCTGGCGGAAGTGCTTGCAGTTTTTCACTTAATTTTTGCTGAAAAGTAATAGGAGCAGATTGGAGTAAATCCATTCCGTTGGCTGTTAATGAAATAAGTGTAACTCTTTTATCTGATGCTTTTGGAAGTTTGGCAATGAATCCCTTTTTTTCTAAGCGCCTTAAAATTCCAGAAATAGTACTGGCATTTAAATTTAAAAATGTTTTTAGTTTGGCTGCATTTGTTCTATAATCTTCTTGTTCTGCTAAAAACTGTAAACACAAAAGTTGAGGAATGCTTACGCCCTGTTCTTTTTCTACACGTTTACTCTCTAAATTCACCGAGCGCACAATTTTACGCAATCTTATAAGGATATCAATAAAAGTCATTTGTCAAAACTACGAAAAATTGATTAGTTGATTTAAATAGTATCTGGATGTAAACATAACAACATTAAATTTGTTTCTTTCCACACCCTTCCCATTTATTTTTAATCGAC
>NZ_JBFLKT010000237.1:0-7230 GCF_040883305.1 Lutibacter sp. | reverse complement strand
AGATATCAAAAACACTCTTATATTTGCATCCGCTAAGAGCAACGGTCTGGTAGTTCAGCTGGTTAGAATACCTGCCTGTCACGCAGGGGGTCGCGGGTTCGAGTCCCGTCCAGACCGCAAAAAGCATCTCAATTGAGATGCTTTTTTTGTGCAATAAAATTAATTTAATAAATCCTTCTCTTCAAGTGATGTTCTTAGGATTTTGTGATTCTCCCAGAAATTAGTTTCGAGATTGTTGTATGCCTCTTTAAATTCGGGTAGGTCTTTAATATTATCGACCAAAGGATCTATTTTTAAGAAAAGCAACACCCAATATTGGAAATTATCTTCTTTAGAAAACATCTTTAAATATTCAATGGCCTTTTTTTGGTCGTTTTTATAGGCATAGTAAACAGCCAAACTTAAATTTTTATAGATAGACGTATCATTTGTTGCGTATTCAAAATAACTATTAAAAAGTTCTTCAGATTTAGCTTTTTCTCCCATTTTTGAATATACATAGCCGATTTTAGAGTTTTCATGCGTATAAATTCCTAATTTTTGGGTTTCACGTATTGTTATAAATTTATGGTAATACTTATAAGAATTTTTATAATCTCGCATATAAAAATAAATTTTCCCAATTTCCTGCATAATGTCTAAACGAGTGGTGTCTTTTTCAAATTCTTTAAGCAATGTTTCTTGTGTTTTTTGTAAGTCGTTGTTTTTTGCGAATAAAATAAAAGCTCTTACATATTCAGAAAACATATTTTCAGGATTATAATCTAAAGATTTATTTATATTTTTTTCGGCTTCTTTTGTAAAACCTGTTTGTATAAATGCGTTGCTAATATGTAAATAGATGTAGCTGGCAGTAATTGAATCATTTGCCGCAATATCTAATTGAGCACCTTTTAAAGCATACTCTAGATATTTTTGTGTATTTGGTACATAACTAGTATAAAAATCAGATAATGTATTAATTATATATGCCGAGTTTGGACTATATTCTAAAGCTTTTTCTAAATAAGGAAGCGCCATTTTATATTCAGAATTATTCATATAAGAAAGCCCTTTTGCAATTAAGCTTTCTGGTTGTTCAGAATCTAATAACATGGCTTTTTCGCTAAACTCATTTATTAAAGTGGAATGCTGTTTTTCTGCCAGAAAAAGATCCAAATAATAATATGCAATGGCAATATTTGCATAAGCTCGTGTAAATTCATCGTCATGCGAAATGGCTTGTTCAAAATAATCAATTGATTTTAATAGGCCATCTTTGGTTTCTTTATGAAGATGGTTTAAGCCTTTTAAAAAATAATCGTAAGCTATAGGATTGTTGGTTGGTAGTTTGTCAATTCTTTCTTCTTCTTCAGGTGTAACAATTACTTCAATCTTATCTGCAATATTTTTGGCAACGTCGTTTTGTAATTTAAAAATGTCGGTTACTTCTTTATTATATTGTTCAGCCCATAAATGGTTGTCACTTTTAGCTTCAATTAATTGAATATTCAATAAAATTTTATCACCTACTTTTTGTCCGCTACCTTCCACAAAATAATCAACATTTAATTCACTTGCTAATTCAGGAATTGATTTAGAACTATTTCTATATTTTTCTACTGAAGTTCTACTTATAACTTTTAAGTTTTCAATTTTTTGAAGATTTGAAAGAATCGACTCCATAACGCCATTAATAAAATAAACATTCGTCGTGTCATTACTATCATTTTTAAAAGGTAAAACCGCTATAGATTTTTTTGAGTTCGTTTTTTTAGAAGTTTCACTAGGTTTTAAAATAGTAAATAATAGCGCAAAAATCACAAAAACAAAAATAGCTGTTGTTATTATTATTACAGTTCTTTTTTTAGTTGATGTTGTTTTTTTAATAGAATTTTTAGCAGCTTCATATGTTGAGTCAACTTCGCCAGGAGGAAATCCGTAAAACTCGCGAAAACACTTAATAAAATAGGAAGTGCTACCAAAACCCACTTTATATGAAACTTCAGAAACTGTAAAGGAATCTTGTTCTAATAAATCCATTGCGTTTTTTAAACGAATTTGTCGTATAAATTGGCTAACGGATAAGTTTGTTAATTTTTTAATTTTTCGAAGTAAATTAGAACGACTCATGCCAATTTTGCCTGCAAGTTCTGAAACTCCAAACTGTTCATTTGAAATGTTTTCTTCAATGATTTGGGTAAGCTGATTTAAAAAATCATTTTCATTAGATTTCAAATCTGACATTATCGTTAAAATTTAATCCGAAATTAGACATTTTTTGGCGAAAATACGAATTATTAAAGTTGAATTTAATTTCAGCAAAGTGTGCGCTATATATTGCGATTTTTAAATTTTTAGTATAAGATGCGTCATAATTTATATCCATTCACCATAGTTTACAATGGTTTTATTAAAATTTATACAATTTGTTTTTTTATTGATTAGTGCTGCATCACAGTTTAATAGATTTTTACACCACAGAAACAATAGTAAAATTAAAATCAAAAAAAATGAAAACATTACAAATTAATTTATCAAATTTAATTACAGCAACACTTTTAATATTGGTATTAATAGTAAACGTTTCTTGTGATGGAAAAAGCGAAAAACAGAAAGCAAATCAAGGTGAAAATTCAGTTTTAAAAGGAGAAGTTAAAGCACCGGTAGAAGATATTATAACTTCAACATTTTTAGGAAACCTGAAAAACGTTGAGCAACATATTAGTGCAGGGACTGATTTAAATAAAAAAGATGATTATGGTTCTACACCACTTATGGTTGCAGCAACATTTGGAAAAACTGATGTCGCTATTGCATTAATTAATGGAGGTGCAAAACTTAATTTATCAAATGCAGACGGTTCTACAGCATTACATATTGCGGCATTCTATTGTCGTACAAGTATTGTAGAAGCCTTAATAGAAGCCGGTGCTGATAAGAGTTTGCCAAACAATTTTGGAGCAACAGCGTTGGAATCTGTTTTGACACCATTTGAATCTGTAAAGCCTGTTTATGATCAATTAAATAGAGATTTGGGCCCATTTGGATTAAAACTAGATTATGAGCACTTAGAAAAAACAAGACCAACAATTGCTAAATTATTAAAATAAAAAATGGCTAATTCAATAAGAAGATATGATATAGACTGGTTGAGAGTAATTGCAATTGGATTGTTATTAATATACCATATTGCAATTGTTTTTCAACCTTGGGGTGTGTTTATTGGCTTCATTCAGAGTAATGAGCCTATAATATCTATTTGGGTTCCTATGACTATGCTCAATGTTTGGAGAATTCCATTGTTGTTTTTTGTATCTGGAATGGGTGTATGTTTCGCCATAAAGAAAAGAAACTGGAAGCAATTGTTTACGGAAAGAGCTAAAAGAATATTAATACCTTTTATAGTTGGCATTGTTCTAATTGTTCCTATCCATATATTGATTTGGCAAGCTTATTACAATCAAGTTTTTACTTTTTCACCAAATAGAAGCCATTTATGGTTCTTAGGAAATATATTTATATATGTAATAATTTTATCACCTTTATTCTTTTATTTAAAAAGAATAGAATCTAGTTTAATTGGTGAAAAAATAAAAAAGTTATTTGGAACTCCTTTTGGTTTTCTTATAATTTTAGGATGTTTTGTAATTGAAACCTTAATAATAAAAATGGAATCCTTTGAAATGTATGCTATGACTACTCACGGGTTTGTAATAGGATTTTTAGCTTTTTTATTTGGATTTATATTAATATACAGTGAAACATATTTTTGGAAAGCAGTGCTTAAATGGAAGTGGATATTTTTATTAACAGCAATACTTCTTTTCTCAATGCGATTGTTTTATTTTGAATTGGTTGTTGTAAATTATTTAAAAGCAATAGAATCATGTTTTTGGATTTTTTCAATATTTGGATTTGGATTTAATTATCTCAATAAATCGAGTAAAACATTAAGTTATTTAAGTGAAGCAGCGTACCCAATCTATATAATTCATATGATTTTTTTATACCTAGGTTCTTATTTTATTTTACCTTTAAATATTTCAACAATATTAAAGTTTATATTAATAGTAGTATTTACAGGAGTTGGTTGTTTTGCTTTTTATGAATTATTAATAAAAAGAATAAAATTTTTAAGACCACTTTTTGGACTTAAATTAAAATAGGATTGAGATAGTGTATTATAACCAGATAAATAAATAATAGTATGACTAAAAAACAAAAAACATTAATAATTAGAATAGGTTTATTTGTTGGAACTGCAATTTCTTTGTTCTTTGTACCATGGATTTTAGTAAAGGCTTGGATACTACCATTGCCTGAAACTGTGCAAGAACAAGTAGATGAAGCCATTGGATATGGTTTTGCTGGTATGATTGTTTATGTAGATGAAGGTGGAAAAGAACCTGCTTTTTATACAGGTGGTTGGAAAGATCGGGAAAATAAAATACCAGCTGATCCAAATTCTTTATTCAAAATTGCAAGTATAAGTAAGTTATACACTGCAGTTGCAATTGCAAAATTGGTAAATAATAATAGACTGTCTTTAGATGAAACACTCGCTGATTATTTTCCAGAATTAGTTGGCAGAATCGAACATGCAGAAAAAATTACTTTAAGAATGATGGTGCAACACAGAAGTGGTATTCCCAATTTTACCGATAATCCCGCATATTGGGAAAACGAACAGGAAAACGGGAAAGAACCACTTAAGTTTGCCCTTGATTTACCAGCTAGTTTTAAACCAGATAAAGGATATGAATATTCAAATACCAATTATTTATTACTTCGCAGAATAATGGATAAGGTATTAGGATATAGTTATAATGAATATATAAAGGAGGAAATATTAATACCACTTAAACTTAACAATACATTTTTTTCGCTTAAGGAAGTGAATTTAGATGATGTAATGAGTGGCTATTATGTTGGTGTTGAGGAAGATTTTAAGACCAATGAAAATGGTATGTTAGCATCAGCACAAGATGTAGGCATATTCTTACGTGCATTAAACGATGGTTCTGTGTTTGAGGAAGGGGAACAGGAAATTTATGCTTCTATCTATGTGTTTGAACATGGTGGTTTGGTTCCTGGTTATCAAAGTCTTGCGGAATATCACAAAGACATCGACACTGTTGTTGTGCAATTTATGAGTACAACTAATTTTGATGGTTACAATTGGAATTTATCAGAAATAGTGATTAATCGTATTGTGAAAATTTTAAGAAATGGAAAAAACTCATAGTATACATCAATAAATTACAGGGAATAATAACTTATTTAAAAAGAAAATCGTCTAAAAATTAATTTTTAGACGATTTCTTTTTTGAGCCGATGGAGGGACTCGAACCCACGACCTGCTGATTACAAATCAGCTGCTCTAGCCAGCTGAGCTACATCGGCTTTTAACGGGTGCAAATTAATTTAATTTATTTTATATGTGCAAGTATTTTTTAATATAAAATAGAAAAAATTACACTTTCTTGTTTTAATAGAACACTATTATTTTTTTGAGTCAATTTTTGTTAGAAATTACATGAAAAACATACGTAAAAAAATGATTGAAATTTAATCTTTATATGGAAGAGAATAGGTATTAAATTTATATACTTACTTTAAGTATATAAAACGTAAAAGCCTGTAATTATTAGTTACAGGCTTTAAAATTACAAAGTATAATTTGTCGGGGTGGCAGGATTCGAACCTGCGGCCTCCACGTCCCAAACGTGGCGCGATAACCGGGCTACGCTACACCCCGAATAATTTCGGACTGCAAATATAAAACTAATAATACATTTTACAAGGTTTTATTCAAAAATAAGTTGGTAAGGTCTTTTAATAGCTTCTTTCAACTCAAAAATACTAATATTTCTACTTCTTCTAATTGTTTCTTTTCCTTCAAAAAAGATGAGAATTGTTGGTTCAACAAATGCATTAAAGTTTGCAGCTATTTTTGGGTTACTATTTAAATCAACTGAAATAAATTTAATTTTAGGAAATGAATCTGCCATTAAGCTTTCAACTTTTGGTTCAAGAGCTTCACCAACACTGCAAGAATTTGTTGAAAAATATACAAGAACGGCACTATTAGTTTCTAAAAAGGAATTAAAATCTTCAATGGAATTATAAATGTTATTTGTAGTCATATTTTACGCAATAGTGAAGTTTTTTATGCAAATATAAGGGGTAAATTGATTTTCATCGACTTATTAATTATAATTATGTTTTCATTATTAAAAATTATAAACAATGATGTTTAATATTAATAATAATGCCATAAATTTGTTTCATTAAAAAAAATATTACAATGTCTGATACAATTGAAAGAATAAAATGCTTAATAATAGGATCTGGTCCAGCGGGCTATACAGCTGCAATTTATGCTGCTCGTGCAGATTTAAAACCAGTAATGTACACTGGAATGCAAATGGGTGGTCAATTAACAACAACAACTGAGGTTGATAATTTTCCGGGATATCCAAATGGAACTGATGGAACAGCAATGATGGAGGATTTAAAAAATCAAGCTGAACGCTTTGGAACAGAAGTACGTTTTGGAATGGTTACTAAAGTCGAATTTAGTAAGGAAGTTGGAGGAATTCACAAAGTAATTGTTGATGAATCCATTGAAATTGAAGCGAATTCAGTTATAATTTCTACGGGTGCAACTGCTAAATATTTAGGTATAAAAAGTGAACAACGTTTAATAGGCGGTGGTGTTTCGGCTTGTGCAACTTGTGATGGATTCTTTTACAAAGGACAAGATGTTGTAGTTGTTGGAGCAGGAGATACAGCAGCTGAAGAAGCAACGTATTTGTCAAATATCTGTAATAAAGTTACTATTTTAGTTAGAAAAGACTATATGAGAGCATCTAAAGCAATGCAACATAGGGTTAACAAAACTAAAAATATTGAAGTGAAATACAATACTGAAATTGACGAGGTATTAGGTGATAATGTTGTTGAAGGTGTTAGAGCTGTTAATAATGTAACTGGAGAAAAGGAAGTAATTGATGTAACAGGTGTTTTTATAGCCATTGGACATAAGCCAAATACCGATATATTTAAAGGTACTTTAGAGATGGATGATACTGGTTATTTAATAACCAAAGGTAAATCTACAAAAACAAATTTGCCAGGTGTTTTTGCAGCTGGTGATGTTCAAGATAAAGAATACAGACAAGCCGTTACAGCTGCTGGAACTGGTTGTATGGCAGCATTAGATGCTGAACGTTATTTAGGTTCTTT
>NZ_JBFLKT010000236.1:0-13355 GCF_040883305.1 Lutibacter sp. | reverse complement strand
TTAATTTCAATAGAGCGATGAATTAAAGTACTTATATTGCTAATAGACAATTCATTAAACTTCTTTATCTTATTCCAAAGTTTAACATCATAAGTTAAGCCATATTTAATGATTTCAGCTAATCCAGAACGTATTTCACGTTCCGTTACTGTTTCTAAATATCGAGGATCAATAAGCACCATTTCCGGATCTGAGAACAATCCAATTTGATTTTTTAAAACACCTAAATCAACACCTGTTTTTCCACCTACTGATGCATCAACCATACTTAATAAAGTGGTAGGGATATTAATAAATTTAATCCCTCTTTTAAAGCAAGATGCAACAAAACCACCTAAATCTGTTATTACACCACCCCCTAAATTAATTAGTAAACTTTTTCTGTCAGCACCTAATTCGGTTAATGCGTGCCAAACTCCGGTGCAAGTATCCAGATTTTTGTTTTCTTCTCCAGATTCAATTTCAATAATTTCAATTTCAGAAGTCGTTTCCAAAGATTCCAATAAAGTTGGTAAACAATATTGATTGGTATTTTCATCAACTAAAATAAAAATTTTAGAAGTTTTATTTGAAGCTAAATAAGCGTTCAATTTCAAATAAGCATCTTCATTAAAGTTTACAAAGTAATTATTGGATAATATAGGTTTCATTTTGGATAATATTTTTGTACAAATTAAAGGCAAAAAAATGGAAAAATAAACTGTTTGTAATTATCTTTGATTAAACATAATTTACAATGGAAAAATTATTTGATAATACAGAGGTTGCCTTTGCGATAAAGTCAAACGCCGAACTAGATAGAGCCTTTTATCTTTTTGAAATGATAAAACGCGAACCGCTAGTGAAAATTGGGACAGCAGTAACCAGATTTGCTCTTAAAACACATTTACCGGTTGAAGGAATAATTAGGGCAACTGTATTTGACCATTTTTGTGGTGGTGTTACAGAAGATGATTGTATGCCTACAATAGATAAAATGCACTCCAAAAATGTACACTCTGTTTTGGATTATTCAGCTGAGGGTAAAGAGGTTGAAGAACAGTTTGATCTAGCTATGGAAAAAACTTTAAACACTATTAAATTTGGAAAAGAAAAGCCAAGTATTCCGTTTGCCGTTTTTAAGCCAACAGGTTTTGGAAAGTTTAAGATTTATCAAAAAATAACTGAAGGAGAAGCACTAGATGCGCACGAAGAAATAGAATGGAAACGCATAAAAGAAAGGTACGACATAGTTAGTAAAGCGGCTTTTGATAGAGACGTTCCATTATTAATTGATGCTGAAGAATCATGGATGCAAGATGCTGCTGACGATTTAATTGAAGAAATGATGCGTAAATACAACAAAGAAAAAGTGATTGTATTTGGAACATTGCAATTATATCGATGGGACAGATTAGAATATCTTAAAAAGTTACATGAACGTGCTAAAAAAGAAGGGTTTAAAGTAGGTATGAAATTAGTGCGCGGCGCATATATGGAAAAAGAGCGTGAACGCGCTGAAAAGAAAGGGTATGCAGATCCTATTTGCCCAAATAAAGAAGCTACAGATGCAATGTTTAATGATGTGTTAGCATATATGTTTAAAAACATAGAAGATATGGCTATTTTTGCTGGAACCCATAATGAAGAAAGTTCCTATTTATTAATGGATTTAATTGCAAAATCTGGTTTAGATAAAGATGACAGAAGATTGTGGTTTGGTCAATTATATGGTATGAGTGACCATATAAGTTATAATTTATCAGATTCGGGTTATAATGTTGCAAAATATTTACCTTTTGGGCCGGTAAGAGATGTTATGCCGTATTTAATTAGACGTGCTGAAGAAAATACATCTGTTGCCGGACAAACGAATAGAGAACTTCGTCTATTAAAAGAAGAAAGAGAACGAAGAAAAATTTAATCATTTTTTTGAGTGTTTTCTTTTATAAAAACCCTAATAAATTAAAAATCGTTCAATAACTAAAAGTATAAATTAGTTGTTGAACGGTTTTTTTAAAAAGGTGATAAACCACTATTATATAGTTGTTTTTATAAAACAGTTTTATCACTCATATTGTATCCACGTAAAAAAACTGCAATACTATAATCAGTCTAAAACACCAAAAGCATACAAATTGCGTCAATAATTCCCCAATTCTAGCTAACTAATGGTAAGTTGTTAAATATCATATCAATACGTTTTTTACAATTCTAATTATTTTGAAGAAATCATAATTCAAATTTTGTTACAATAAACCAAATAAATCAATTACTTTTGCAGCTTCTAAAAAAATATGGAATATGCAATCAATTAGAAATATAGCAATTATAGCCCACGTTGATCACGGTAAAACTACGTTGGTTGATAAAATTATCGATCAAGCTCACATATTAGATGAGCGAAAAGTTAGAACTGATCTATTGTTAGATAATAATGATTTAGAGCGTGAGCGAGGAATTACTATTTTATCTAAAAACGTTTCAATTAATTATAAAGGTGTAAAAATAAATATTATTGATACTCCTGGTCACGCCGATTTTGGTGGAGAAGTGGAGCGCGTATTAAAAATGGCAGATGGTGTTTTACTGCTAGTTGATGCTTTTGAGGGACCAATGCCGCAAACGCGTTTTGTATTAGGTAAAGCTTTAGAACTAGGACTAACTCCAATTGTTGTTGTAAATAAAGTGGACAAGCCAAATTGTACACCAGATTTAGTGCACGAAAAAGTTTTTGACTTAATGTTTGCATTAGATGCTACTGAACAACAATTAGAATTTGATACCATTTATGGTTCAGCTAAAAACGGTTGGATGAGTAGAGATTGGAAAGATGAAACTACAGATATTGTAGCTCTTTTAGATTCAATTCTTGAAAATATTCCTGAAGCACCTTATAAAGAAGGAACAGTTCAAATGCAAATTACATCTTTAGATTTTACATCTTTTGTTGGTAGAATAGCAATTGGTCGTGTTTATAGAGGTGATTTAGAAGAAGGAAAAGATTATATGTTATGTAAAGCTGATGGTACTTTTAAAAAAGTACGTATTAAAGAATTACATACATTTGAAGGTTTAGGAAAAGATAGAGCATCTAAAGTTAGAAGTGGAGATATTTGTGCGATTACAGGTATAGAAGGTTTTGATATTGGAGATACTATTGCAGATATTGAAAATCCTGAAGCACTACCAAGATTAAAAGTAGATGAGCCTACTATGAGTATGTTGTTTACTATTAATAATTCTCCTTTTTATGGTAAAGAAGGTAAATATGTAACTTCTCGTCATTTAAGAGATAGATTGTATAAAGAAACTGAAAAAAATCTTGCTCTTAGAGTAGAAGACACAGATACTGAAGAAAAATTCAATGTTTTTGGACGTGGAATTTTACATTTATCTGTTTTAATTGAAACAATGAGAAGAGAAGGATATGAATTACAAGTTGGTCGTCCACAGGTAATTATCAAAGAAATTGACGGTGTTAAATGTGAACCATACGAAACCTTAGTAATTAATGTTCCTGAAGAATCGGCAAGTAAAGCAATTAACCTTGTAAGTTTAAGAAAAGGTGATTTATTGGTAATGGAACCGAAAGGAGACTTACAACATTTAGAATTTGATATTCCTTCTAGAGGATTAATAGGATTACGTAATAAAATTTTAACGGCAACACAAGGTGAAGCGATTATAAACCATAGATTACGTGGTTTTGATGCTCATAAAGGAGAAATTGCAACTTCAAATAATGGGGCAATTGTTTCTGCTGAAACAGGTAAAGCTACTGCATATTCTATAGATAAATTACAAGATAGAGGTAAGTTTTTTATTGAGCCAAATCAAGATATTTATAAAGGTCAAGTTGTTGGAGAAAATAATAAACAAGAAGATATGTCTGTTAATTTAATTAAAGGTAAAAAATTAACAAACGTTCGAAAATCTGGAACAGATGATAGTGTAAAAATTGCTCCAAAAGTAGATTTCTCTTTAGAAGAATGTATGGAATATATTAAAGAGGATGAGTACTTAGAAATAACACCACTAAGTTTACGTATGCGTAAAATATCTTTTAGATAACGCAACATAAGTAACAAACATATTTTTAATTAGACCTTAATTTTGATAAACTTTTATCAATTATTAAGGTCTAATTATTTATACCCTAAATGTTACTTTATTATGAAATCAATTAAAAATCTTGCAATTTTACTTTTTATATTATTAATTTCTTCTTGCTCTTCGTCCGATAATGATATCGACATAAATGATCAATCTTTAATTGAGAATGAAATTATTGAAAGTATTAATACTAATACAACACTAACCGAGAATGAACGTGACGATATTCTATATTTAAGAGAGGAAGAGAAATTAGCTAGAGATGTATACTTAAATTCATTTAATAAGTACGGGCTGAAAATTTTTAGCAATATAGCTTCAAGCGAAGAAACCCATATGAAAAATGTGCTGAGTTTAATTACAACATATGGATTAGAAGATTCTGCTTCAAAAGAAATAGGTGTTTTTAATAATTCAGAATTACAACAATTGTATAATCAACTGGTAGAAAAAAGCAATATTTCTTTAATCGATGCGCTAATTATTGGCAATACAATTGAAGATTTAGATATTTATGATTTAGAATTAAATGAAGAAAGAACTACTAAAACAGATTTATTAAACGTTTACAGTTCATTAAAATGTGGTTCTAGAAACCATTTAAGAAATTATTACGAACAATTAACAAATAATATTGGAAATTATTCACCTCAATATATTAGTCAAGAATTATTCAATAATATAATAAATACTTCCAATGAAAAATGCGGCAATAATTAAAACAATAGTACTATTATTCTTTATAATTACATCTATTTCTTGTAAAAATAATAAAGAAGTTATTAAAAACAATGCCCTTGCGCTAGAAGAAAACACCTTCAATGGGAAAGAATTATTAGAACAAAAATGTTATATATGTCATTCCGTAACTTCAAAATCTCATGATGATATAATTGCACCTCCAATGGTTGCAGTAAAGCGCAGATATTTACGTTCGTATAATACTGAAAATGAATTTGTAGAAGCAATGACTAATTGGGTGTTAGATCCAAAAGAGGAAAATGCACTAATGTATGGGGCAGTTCAAAACTTTAAAGTAATGCCTAAGCAGCCTTTTAATAAGGAAGAAATTATTAAAATTGCAACTTATATTTTTAATAATGAATTAGAAAAACCTAGTTGGTTTCAAAAACATTTTAATGAAGAACATCCAAACGGAATGGGAAAAGGAAATAGAAACAGAAGAGGAATGATTAAAAATAATTGAATATTTTCAATATTTTAACAACAATATAATCCTAAAAAATTAACCATTGTTTGTCACTTACAAACAATGGTTAATTAGATTATTCTTAAAAAAATACTTTTTATTTTAATATTCTTTTTTCAATTGCATTATTAGCAAACCAAACAAGAAATACAGCGATTACTATAGTTATTAAAGGTAAAATAACTCTAGACCCAGTTAAAGCAACAAATTCTTGAATAAATAAATTATAAACAACTTGCACAACTACAGTTACAAAAGACACTAAAAATAGTAGCTTTGCCAATTTTTTCTTTAAAACTAGTGCAAGAGATCCTAAAAAACCAGAAAATACTGCAATTGCAAATGCGGCAGTAATCCAGACAGGTACATTTGCATAATAGGCTTGTTCATTTTCTGCTAATAAGGATAAGGCTTCATCTGTCATATAAGCTTGACCTAAGTATGCTACTACACCCATAATATTCCAAAATAAGGCGATACTACTTATTATCCAAAAGATTGTACCTGGTTTTGTTGTTGAATTTGACATAATATAAATTATTTTGATTAGTTAAAAGTCATAAATCTATGCACAAAGTAGTATAATTATTAAAATTAGCCAAATTTTAACCAATTGAAAATCAATGTAACCCACCATAGTTTTAGTTCTTGTTTTTTAATTATTTATTAAAAAAGTTTAAAGAAACTTAATCTTATTGTGCTTTTTTATTTAGATTTCCTTATTTAAATCAGCCTTTTTAAAATATTTTATATCAATATTTTAACTTGCCCTATAAAAAATTAAACAGGAAGTGTTATATTTGCAAAAGTTTTCATTATATTATAACATATTAATTTAAACAAGTCATTTAAATATCTTCAGTTGTATTTTGTAAATCAATTTTAAAAATTGTTTTCATAAAAAAATAATTTTATTTCAAATGACAACCTTAACTGTTTAGGAAACAACAGAATAAACATATAAAATTTAACATAAATAATTAATGGCAGGATCACAAGAAACATTTGGTAAAAAAGAAAGAGAGAAGAAAAGATTAAAGAAAAAGAAAGATAAACTTTTAAGAAAAGAAGAGCGTAAAGCAAGTGGACAAGACAACATGTTTGTGTATGTTGACGAGTTTGGACAATTAACAGATACGCCACCAGATCCATCCAAAAAAATTAAAGTTGATGCAGAGAGCATCGAAATAGGAATTCCTAAAAAAGAAGATAGAGAAGAAGAAGTTCCTGTTGATAGACAAGGAAAAGTTTCATTTTTTGATACTTCAAAAGGTTTTGGTTTTATAATTGATTCCAATTCACAAGAAAAGTTTTTTGTTCATGTAAGTGGTATTTTAGAAGAAATTGCTGAAAATGATAAAGTTACTTTTGAACTTGAAAAAGGGTTAAAAGGTATGAATGCTGTACGCGTTAAAAAAATATAATTTTTAAAATAAATACTCTTTTAAAAGCTACTTTTTGAGTAGCTTTTTTATTGATTAAATAATAGAATATACAGCAATTTAATAAAGTATATTTACAAATAAAGAAACATGGCAACATTTTTAGAATTAGGAGTTCATAAAGAGTTTATTCAAGGTTTAAAAGAACTAGGTATAAAAGTACCTACAGAAGTACAAAAAGCAACAATTCCAGTTTTATTAAAATCTAAAACAGATTTAATAGGTTTAGCGCAAACAGGAACTGGAAAAACAGCAGCTTTTGGGTTGCCAATTTTACAAGCTATAGACGTTAATTCTACAAACATTCAGTCGTTGATTCTAGCACCTACAAGAGAATTAGCGCAACAAATTAAAAAACAACTTTTTAAATACACCAAATATTTAGATTCTAAAATTTTTATTGAAGCAGTTTATGGTGGTGAAAAAATTGAACGTCAGATTACCAATTTAAAAAGAACCACACATATTGTAGTTGCTACTCCTGGAAGATTGATAGATTTAATTGAAAAAGGAGAAATAGATTTAAGTAAGGTAACAACATTGGTACTTGATGAAGCTGATGAAATGTTGAGTATGGGTTTTAAACAAGACTTAAATAGAATTTTAAAATATACTGGTAAAAAGAAAAATACTTGGTTGTTTTCGGCTACAATGCCTGAAGAAATTCAGCAAATTATTAAAACATATATGGCTGCGGATGCCGTTAAAATTGCTGTTAATAAAAATACTTTAGTAAATGCAAATATTACGCACCATTATATAAAAACAACTATTAAAGAAAAACCAGAATTACTAATTAAAATTTTGGAACGTAGATCTAACGAAAGAGGAATTATATTTTGCAGAACTAAAGCTGGTACACAAAATTTAATGAATTTTTTAAAAGATGAAGGTTTTTCTGTAGATGCTTTAGAAGGAGATATGCAGCAAAAAGAGCGTGAAAAAGTAATGCGCGCTTTTAAAAATGGAAGTTTACAGGTGTTAATTTCAACCGATGTTTCTGCACGTGGAATTGATGTAAATAACTTAGGTTTTGTAATTCATCATCAATTACCAGAACAGTTAGAATACTATACACATAGAAGTGGTAGAACGGCCAGAGCAGGAAAAGCAGGTTTTTCAATTGCGCTAATTTTACCAAATGAATTACAAAGAATTCAAGATCTTCAAAAAGCATTGGGAATTAAATTTGTTGAAATTTCAATATAGCTTAATAACTTTTAAATACTATTAATCAATTTAGTGCTAATACTTATTTCTCAAGAAATTGATAAGATTAGCATTAAATAATATTTTTTTGATGGTTTTCATAAAATAAATTTGTCAGATTTACTTATTTTGGACACTAATTAATCCGTTTTAAAATATTCAATTAAAATAGTTAGCTATATATAACAATGTAGATTTCATTATAAATTTCATATTATTTTAAAGATTCTTTAAGAAAATTAGTACTTTTAGACTTCAAAAAAATATTTTTTAATGAAACACATTTCTGCACTACTAATTTTAGTCACCTCTATTTTTGGGTTTGCTCAAAATTCAAATGAAAACACTCTAGAAAATCATTCTGAAATTATAACTCAAGGTCCGGATAAAGGTACTTTATTAATTGTTGGTGGAGCGGCATCTAATTATTTTTATGAAGAATTTATGAAACTTGTTGGTGGCGAAAACGAACCTATTGTTGTTATTCCAACTGCAGGCACAAGTGAAGTAATTTCTCAAGAAAATTTAGATAGTTTCAAAAATAGTTTTATAAAAAAAGGGTTTAAAAATGTTACTGTTTTACACACTCATAATCGAGAAGAGGCCAATACAAAGGAATTTATTGAAGTATTAAAAAATGCAAAAGGAGTTTGGTTTAGCGGTGGAAGACAATGGAGATTAGCAGATTCGTATTTAAATACAAAAACGCATGAAGCATTTAAAGCACTTTTAGATAGAGGTGGAGTAATTGCCGGAAGTTCTGCTGGAGCCACCATTCAAGGCTCTTATTTGGCTCGTGGAGATACAAAAACCAATACAATTATGATGGGTGACCACGAAGAAGGATTAAATTTTTTAACTAATGTGGCAATAGACCAACATTTATTAGCAAGAAACCGCCAATTTGATATGTTTGATATTTTAGAGAATCGCCCAGAATTATTGGGGATTGGTTTAGATGAAGATACAGGGATTATTGTTAGAAATAATACTTTTGAAGTTATTGGAAGCAGTTATGTTGCAATTTATGATGGTACCAGATGGTTAAAAGACAAAAACGAAATTATAAAGTTGCCAAAAGGTAGCAGAGATTTTTATTTTCTTAAAAAAGGAGATACATATAATCTAAATGAACGTAGAATTATTAGAGATTAAAATTATAAAATAACGGAATAATTATGAAAAAAATACTAATTATTGGTTTACTGATAGGTACTATAACAGCTTCCTTTTCACAAAAAAAAGTATTAGATCACAAAGATTTTGAGACTTGGAATGCTATAAAAAATCAGAAAATTTCAGCTGACGGAAATACTATTATCTATTTAGTTGAAAAAGGTGAAAAGGATAGTCATCTTAAAATAAAAAACAATAAAGGGCAACTTATTTATGAACACGAAAGAGCTGAAAGACCACTCTTTACAAATAATTCAAAATTTGCGTTATTTACTGTAAAACCTTGGAAAGACAGTATTAAAGAATTAAAACGAAGAAAAGTAAAAAAAGATAAATTACCTAAAGATTCATTGGCAATTTATAGTTTTGAACATAAAATGCTTTCAAAAATTGGAAATGTAAAATCCTTTAAAACTCCTGAAAAATGGGATGGCTTTGTGGCGTATTTGTTAGAAGATATTAAAACTGTAAAAAAAGAAAAAGATACTACTAAAAACGACACAATTAAAAATGAAACCAAAAACAAGAAAAATAAAAAATCTAAAAAAGTAGGAAAAGACAATGGTTATCATTTAGTTTTAAGAGATTTAACTACTAAAAAACAAGATACTTTTAAATTTGTTACAGATTATATTTTTGCTGAAGAAGGAAAGCGACTGGCTTTTACAACAACAGGTGTAGATTCTACTGTAAATGCTGGTATTTATGTACTTAACTTAGAAAACAAGCAGTTAAGTGCTGTTTTTGAAGCAAATAATAAAACTAAATATTACCAGTTAAATTTTAGTGATTCCGGTAAAAATTTAGGGTTTGTTGCCGATTTAGATACTACAAAAGTTCAAGTAAGACCAAATGAATTGTTTCATTGGACAGAAGGCAAACCTAAAGCTCAAAAATTATTAGATCCTGCTTCTGCACCAAAAGGTTATAGAGTTTCTTCAGACGGAAATATTTATTTTTCTAAAGATGAAACTAAACTGTATTTTGGTTTGGCTAAACCGCCAATTGTTAAAGACACCACTTTATTAGATGAAGAAATTGTAAACGTAGAAGTTTGGACGTATGACGAACCTAGATTGTACACAGTTCAGGAATTACAAGTAAAAAATGATGCGAAAAGATCGTATGTAACCGCAATTCATTTAGCAAATAATAAATTAGTGCAATTAGGTTCAGAAAATTATCCTTCTACAGAAATTGGTAATGAAGGAAATGCTGAATTTGCATTGCTAAGTAACCCAGAGGCGTACCTTTTAGAAAGTCAGTGGACTGGAAATTCGGCACGTGATTATGCAATTGTAAACACAAATACAGGAAATATTACTGAAATTTTAGATAAAATTAGCGGACGTGTACGTTTGAGTCCTAGTGCTAAATATGCGTATGGATACAATACTGTCGATAGTACTTGGTTTACCGTTAATTTAGTTTCAAAAAAACTAACTAACCTTACAAAAGGAAAGGTTTTTTATGATGAATTGAATGATTCACCAGTAAATCCGAGATCTTACGGAGCTGCAGGTTGGACAGAAAATGATGCTTCAATTCTGTTATATGATAGGTTTGATGTTTGGGAATTTAATCCGGAAAATGGCTCGAGTAAAAACTTAACAAACGGACGTCTTTCTAAAACCAGCTATAGATATATTGAATTGGATAGAGAAGAACGTTTTTTAGATAAAAAAGAAAAATGGTTATTCTATACGTTTAATGAAACAACTAAAAATTCAGGTTATTTTGAATTTAATCCAAAAAATAATAAAGGAAAACAACTAATATCAGATGCATATCGTTTTTCTCAACCAACAAAAGCAAAGGATTCTAAAAATGTAATTTTCACAAAACAAAGTTTTGAAGTTTTTCCAGATATCATTTATTCAGATTTAAACTTTAAAAAACAAACAAAAATATCCAATGTAAATCCGCAACAAAGTGAATACAACTGGGGAACAGCAGAATTGGTAAATTGGACATCTTTAGATGGAGATGCATTGACAGGAATGTTAATAAAGCCAGAAAATTTTGATCCTTCAAAAAAATATCCAATGATTGTAAATTTCTATGAAAAAAGTTCTGACGGACTCTTTAGTCATAAAGCACCTTCACCAGGAAGATCTACAATAAGTTACAGTTTTTATACAAGTAGAGGCTATTTAATTTTTAATCCAGATATAAATTACAAAATTGGGTATCCAGGAGAAAGTGCTTATAGTTGTGTTATTCCTGGGATTACTTCACTTATTGAAAAAGGCTTTGTAGATAAAGACAATATTGGAGTTCAAGGACACAGTTGGGGAGGTTATCAAATAGCATATTTGGTTACAAAAACGGATATTTTTAAAGCAGCAGAATCTGGTGCTCCTGTTGCAAATATGATTAGTGCTTATGGTGGAATTAGATGGTGGACAGGTTTAAGTAGACAATTTCAATACGAACATACACAAAGTAGAATAGGAGGTACACCTTGGGAATATCCTGCACGTTATGTGGAAAATTCACCTATTTTTAATATTGATAAAATTAATACACCTCTTTTAATTATGCATAATGATGCTGATGGTCACGTGCCTTGGTATCAAGGTATAGAGTTTTTTGTTTCCTTAAGGAGATTGGGAAAACCTTCTTGGTTTTTAAATTATAATAAAGAACCACATTGGCCATTAAAAATGCAAAATAGAAAAGATTTTAATATTCGTATGCAACAATTTTTTGATTATTATTTAAAAGGTGCTCCAATGCCACTTTGGATGAAAAGAGGTGTGCCAGCTATTGAAAAAGGAATCAATCAAGGATATGAATTAGTTCCAGATTCTGAGTAATTCTTTAAAATATTTTAATGAAAACAGCTTCAGTAAAAGAATTAAAAACAGAATTAAATGATTGTTCAAATTCAGAATTAATTGAACTTGTTTTAAGACTTTCAAAATTTAAGAAAGAAAATAAAGAACTTTTAACGTACTTGTTATATAAGGCATCTGATGAGGATGCCTATATTGCAGGTATTAAAATTGAAGTTGAGCAATTATTTCAAGAAATAAATACTTCTAGTTATTATTTTATGAGAAAAAGTGTTCGTAAAATTTTACGGATTGTTAAAACTTATATACGGTATTCTAAAAAGAAAGAAACAGAGGTTGAATTATTACTTTATTTCTGCAAGCGATTAAAAGACTTAAAACCTTCAATTATGCGGAATATCACACTTAAAAACCTGTTTGAAAGACAAGTGGTATCCATTGAAAAATCAGTAGCAACATTGCACGAAGATTTACAATACGATTATACTGTTGAGCTTCAAAAATTAAAGAAATAGACCAGAGAAATACATCGTTAAAAAAATATTTTTCATAAAAAAGTTGCATACACACTAATAAAGGCTGTATTTTTGTGCGTTTTTTAAATTACAAATGTGACGTTAACTACTACAGACTTAGAAGAAAAAAAAACTGGTAAAGAATTATATAACTATCAGAAAGAAGCAATTACAAAAATTTTCAAAAGATTTGAAGAAGCTCCCGATGATTATCATTTGCTCTTTCAATTGCCAACTGGAGGTGGAAAAACTGTCATTTTTTCTGAATTAGTGCGTCAATACTTAAAACACCACAATAAAAAAGTATTAATTCTTACCCATAGAGTAGAACTTTGTAAACAAACTTGTTCTATGTTATCAGACTTTGGAGTTGTTAATAAAGTAATTGATAGTAAAGCGAATTTAGATGATCATAGAGATTATTCTTGCTATGTTGCAATGGTTGAAACGTTGAATAATAGGTTAAATGATAATAAATTAGATATTTCAGATATAGGGTTGGTTATTATTGATGAGGCTCATTACAATTCTTTTACAAAACTGTTTAAGTTTTTTGAAAAATCTTTTATTCTAGGAGTAACTGCAACGCCTTTAAGTTCTAATATTCAGTTACCTATGACCGATAATTATGAAGAATTAATTATTGGGGAATCTATAGAAACACTGATAAAAAACAATTTTCTAGCAAAGGCAAAAACATATTCTTATAATGTTGGATTAACATCTTTAGTTGTTGGAATCAATGGAGATTATACTGTAAAATCTTCTGATGATTTGTACACAAATAGTGAAATGTTAGGCAAATTAATAAGGGCTTATGAAGAACGTTCTTTAGGAAAGAAAACATTAATTTTTAATAACGGAATTAACACTTCAATAAATGTGTTTGAAGCGTTTAAAATGGCTGGTT